>JASFJX010000158.1:0-7023 GCA_050119385.1 Candidatus Thiodiazotropha sp.
CATTTGTGGGTCTCTGATATGTGCCATTTATTCGTTACACCACACTAGGTACTGCGGCAATCAACTGCTGTGTATATGGATTGCTTGGGCGATTGACAATATCCTCGGTTCTCCCCTCTTCGACTATCTTGCCCTGATACATCACTGCAGTGCGGTCACTGACATACTCCACCACGCCGATATTGTGGGTAATGAACAGCAGGGTAAGGCCGCGCTTGGTCCGCAGATCCAGCAGCATGCGCAATATTTCTGCCTGCACCGAGACATCCAGGGCACTGGTGATCTCGTCACAGACGATGAAAGACGGATTCAGCGAGAGGGCTCTGGCAATTCCGATCCGTTGCCGCTGACCGCCGGAAAATTCATGGGGATAGCGCCACAAGGCATCCTCCTCCATCTGCACCTGATCCAGCAGGTCCCTTGCTATCTCAATACGTGCTTCCTGATTTTCGCCAATGCCATGTACCTTCATCGGCTCAGTCAGGATTGCGGCGATACTCAGACGCGGATTGAGAGAAGATATGGGATCCTGAAAGATGATCTGCATATGGCGGCGAAAACGTCGCAGTTGTGAGCGGTTCATCTCGGTGATATCGGTATCATCGAATGCCACCCGACCGGCGGTAGGTTCGGTCAGCCGCAGGATACCCCGCCCCAGCGTCGTCTTGCCGCTGCCCGACTCACCGACCAACGCCAGAATCTCACCCCGAGGTATCTCCAGATCGACACCATCCACTGCGCGCACCTGGTCGACGATCCGTCGCAGCAGCCCCTTTCGCACCGGAAAATGGATCTCCAACTGCGAGAGCTTAATCAATGGAACCTGATCCTGATGCGATTCATGGGGTTGGCTGCGGGCCAGATTTTCCGGCAGGGCGGCGATCAATGCCTGGGTATAGGGATGACCGGGCCGATGAATTATCTGCTCGGTCACCCCGGTCTCGACCAGTTTACCCCGCTGCATGACGCCAACACGGTCGGCGATCTGTGACACCACACCGAAGTCATGGGTGATAAAGAGAATCGCCATCTCGGTACGCTCCTGCAGGGCCTTCATCAGTCGCAGGATCTCCCGCTGTACCGTGACATCCAATGCAGTCGTGGGTTCATCGGCGATCAATAGGTCGGGCTCACAGGCCATGGCCATGGCGATCATTACCCGTTGACGCTGCCCCCCCGAAAGCTGGTGAGGATAACTGTGGACCCGGTTCTGCGGATCGGGTAGCTGAACCGCCTCCAGGGACTCCATCACCCGTTGCCATGCCTCCCCTTCGGAGAGTTCGGGAAAGTGGAGTTTCACCGCCTCGAGGATCTGTTCGCCAATGGTAAAAACAGGGTTCAGGGAACTCATGGGCTCCTGGAAAATCATGGCGATCCGCCCTCCCCGCACCTGCCGCATCCGGGTTTCACTCAGGCCGGCCAGATCCACTGGCGCTTCATCCCGTGCATGAAAGTGGATCTCACCGCTATGCCGTTGCAGATTGGATTTGGGCAGCAGTTGCATGATTGAAAGAGCGGTGATCGATTTTCCGCTACCCGACTCACCAACCAGGCAGAAGGTTTCACCACGGGCAATATCGAAGCTGACCTCATCCACCGCCTTAATGGTTTTTTCCTGGTGTTGGAACCAGGTTTGGAGCTGTTTTACTGAGAGCAACATCAGCCCGACTTGCTCAGATAGGGATCGATGGCGTCACGCAGGGACTCACCGATCAGGTTATAGGCAAACACTGTAAGAAAGATGGCACCACCGGGGAAGGCCGCCATCCACCAGTTGAAGCGGGATGACTGCACCGCCTGATTCAGCATCTCACCCCAGGAGGGATCGTCCACCAGGCCTAGGCCGAGGAAGCTCAGGGTCGCCTCGGCGAGAATCGCCGCGGCGACACCGAAACTGGCCGCCACCAGCACCGGTCCCATACCATTGGGCAGCATGTGGCGAAACAGAATCGAGGGTAGCGGCAGGCCCGCCGCCTCGGCGGCCTGAACAAAGTCCTGCTTACGCAGACGCAAAAACTCGGCACGCACATATCGGGCATAACCGGGCCAGCTGGTAATGCCGATGATCACCATCATGATATAGAGGCTGCGGCCGAAGAAGGCGACAAAAGTGAGCAACAGAAACAGGGTAGGCACCGCCTCGAAAATCTCCACCAGACGCATCCCCAGCATATCCACCACACCGGAAAAATAGCCCATCAGTCCACCGATGATGATCCCCAGCAACATAGCGATCCCGGTAGCCACAAAGCCGATGCCCAGGGCTATCCTGGAGGCGTGAATCATGCGACTGAGCACGTCGGCGCCGTTCTGCTCGGTACCGAACCAATGGGCCCGCGACTGCTGGGAAAGCGGCGCTTCCAAGCCGGTATCGCCGCGATCCCTCTGATAATCCTTCGGCGAATAGGGAATCGGTGCATAGAGCACCCAGTCATATTCTCCGGCCGCATCCGCCACCCTGTACTGTTCGTAGATTACCAGTTGCAGAGGCTTGACCCAGAGATAGGCAAAGAGTGCCGTCACGGCCAGTACAAAAATCATGATGAAAAATTTGCGCAGCACAGTGATTCGCCATGGATAGAGTAGCAACAGGGTAATGAAACCGACCAGAAACAGCACATCGACCGGTTGCAGATAGCTCAGCACCGGACTACTGATCTCACCCTCTTGACTGAGCAACAGCGGAAAACTACTGGCCAGGAAGGGAGCGAAAATGCCCATCAGGGCGAGGATGCCCACCCACAGCAATCCCAACCGGGCACCCCAGCGGACAAAGGTCTGGCCGAGAATCCTGCGCCAGTAACTTTGGCGCCTGTTCACCGCCCTACTCATAGCTCACCCGCGGATCGGCCAGGGCATATAAAATATCGGCCAGCAGATAACCCAGCAAGGTCAGGCAACCGCCAATCAGGGTGATCGACAATACCAGTTCACGGTCTCTGGTCTGCACCGCTTCCACCGCCAGCTTGCCCATACCCTCTATACTGAAGATGCTCTCAACAATAACCGATCCCGCCAGCAGGCTCGGTAGCAGGCTCGCGGCCACGGTGATCAGGGGCAGCAGGCTGTTACGGAACACATGGCGCCACAACACCACCGCATCGGCCAGCCCCTTAGCCCGGGCGGTGCGTGCGTAGTCAGAGAGTAGGTTCTCCAACACCGAGGTCCGGGTCAGCTTGGCCAGCCCCGCGAAACCGCCATAGGAGAGACAGATCACCGGTAAGGCCAGATGCCAGAGCCGATCCAGGAGAAACCCCCTTACCCAGCTCCCCTGCATCCAGTAGACCGCTAGCAGAAGCCCCACCAGGAGGCCGGTGGTAAGGAATCCGAGTTGGCGCAGCAGCCGATAGTCACTACTTGCCAACCAGGCGGCAAGCAGGGCAAAAACAGCGGGGAAACCGATCCATAACGACAGGGAGCGCTGCGCCTCAGGCAGCTGATAGACCATCGCCACCCCTAACAGCCCCCAAACAAGACCGAGTACGATCTCCCTGAATGGTCTCAAGGCGATGCGACCCAAGGCCAGAAAGAGTGCGATCGCAACTGTCACCACCAGGAACAACAGGGCAATATCCCACAGACTCGACCAGTGGGGCATGAATACCTGATCCAGTACCTGCCGGTCACTCAAACCGGCGGTGGGAAACCAGCGCCAATACTGCTCATTGGCGAAGAAGCCGATCAGCAATACCCCGGCGAGCATGGTTGGCACCGACCAGAGGGCGAGCATGACCATGCCGCTGCTGACATCGAAGGAGCGTCCCCGCTCGACTGCCGCGCGTACTCCCACCAACAGGGCCAGCAGATAGACGATGGGGATACTCAGGACATTCAAGAGAATAGTGATCGGCACCCTTTCCGCAAGCAGCTCGGTCACCGGACGGCCATAGCGAAAACTGCGCCCCAGATCGGAGCCCTTGAAGAAGGAGAAGCCGCTGAGCCGGTTCTCTTCGTCGAAGGTGAAACCGACAGGAGAGGCGTTGTTCAACCAACGTAGATATTGCAGATAGGCCGGATCATCCAGCCCGTAGAGACGATTGTAGTAGGCCTCGATCTCCTTCTTCGCCTCCGGATCCAGGTTCTGCCCTTCCACCAGACTCTGGGCGCTGATACCGCCAGGGGAGGCGGCCATCACCACGAACACCACCAGGGTAATGCCCAGCAGGGTGGGCAACATCAACAACAGGCGTCTGAACAGGTAGGTAATCATTTAGTTTTTATAACGCTGCTCAACAGCCGGGACATAGTTCTCCAGGGGAACCTGTCCCAGGTTGAGACCAACCTTGGTATTGACCACGTTATGCAGGCGCCGGTCGATGAACACCAGGCTCTTGCTACGCCGCAGGAAGGTATAGGGCTGATCATTAAAGAGGTGGGCCTCGGCCTGCCGCCACAGGGGCATGCGTTTCGCCTCATCCACGGTAGCCCGCGCCTCTTCCACCAGACGATCCAGCTCTGGATTACTGTAGTTGATAAAGTTGTTCCCGCCTCCGGCGATCTGGCTGGTGTGAAATATCTGATAGAGATCGGTTTCAAGACCACTGCTCCAACCCAGGGTAATGGCATCGAAGTCCCGCTTCTTCATCAGGTCGATCATCACTGACCACTCCGTCGGCTTGGGTTGCAGCAGGATACCGGCGCGGGCCAGCATATCCTTGAGAAACAGCACCATCCGTCCAGTATCCTCGTTGCCCTGGAAATAGACCAGTTCGAATTCGAACGGTTTGCCCTCACTGTCCTCGAGAATGCCGTCTCCGTCTCTGTCGGCATAACCGGCCTTGGCGAGCAGTTCAATCCCCTTTGTCTGATCATAGTCGCGCGCCATGATGGCGGGATCGTGTTGCTTGCTGCTGTCACTGAATGGACTCACCGCCACCTCCGCATAGCCGAGATAGATCTCGTCTACGATGCGTTGGCGATCGATCAGATAGGTCATCGCCTGCCTTATCTCTGCTTGGGCAAAACGGGTCGGCTTTTGGTTTCGCAGCTGATTCCAGCCGATATAGTAGTATCCCGCCACCGGGCTCATATATTCCCAATGCTGCGCCTTGCTGCTGATCTGCTCATCATCGGTCAACTGTTTATACTCGCGGGGACGAGAGGAGTAGGTATCGATTTCACCGTTGCGAAAAGTGGTGAGGCGCGCACTGTCATTTTCGATCACACGCCAGATGAGGCGATCGAAGGCCGGCTCCACCGGCCCCCAGTAACGGGGGTTGCGGCGCAGTTCCACGCCCCCCTTGTCCGGCGCCCAACCCTTCGGATCTTCGAGACGATAGGGGCCGGAACCGAGCAATAACCCTTTCGATTGATTGAAGGCGTTAGGATCTTCAAGATAGGGCTGGTAGAAGTGTTTCGGCAGGATCTCCATACCCCCGGCCAATGAGAGGGCGTTGAAGTAAGGTTCGGCAAACTGGAATTCTACCGTCAACGGATCCAGTGCCTTCACTGATTCTATTTTTGCATAATAGGCCCGTTCCCGCGGTGCTTGAATCGCTTCGGTCATGATGAACTCAAAGGTAAAGACCACATCCTGCGCAGTCAGGGGTACGCCATCCGAGAACAGCAAACCCTCTCGCAATTTGAAGACAAAGGTAAGGCCATCCTCGCTGACAGACCAATCACGAGCCAGCAGCCCCTGCCACTCCAGGGTATCGGGGTGGCGGATCAGCAAGGTCTCTAAGATATAGCCCTGTACCTGGGATGAGTAGACATCCTGGGAAATAAACGGGGTTAGGGATTTCAGGTTGACACCGAATGCCTGCACCAGCCAGTCCCCCTGGCTGTAGTCGGCTTGCTGGGTAACCGCATGGGCCCGTGCGAATGCGACAGGTATCTGACCCGGCTGAGTCGACCCGGTATTCTGGGACAGACTCACCCCCTGCTGGATACGTTGATCGAGACTTCTGACCTGGCCTGTAATCTCCCGGATATCCCCAGCCTGCTCACGCATCAGTTGCTCCATGCGCGACATTTTCTCCCATTGTCGATCGATCATATACATAACCAGCACAATGGTGATCAACACCAACGCAAGCCCACCAAAGTAAAGAATATCCCGACCGTTTAAGCGTCGCTGCATAAAGTGACTCCTGTAACCCAGGAAAAATGATTATAAAAAATTCTCTAGTGCCCTTTCAGAAATAGTGAAAATTGTCCTGCCTCTCGGCGTCTAACATTGTTCATATAGTTTCCGGGTGGACACTGGCTAACACTAATCTAATAAGGCCCAGAGAGTCTATTATGCTTTCCCGGGACTTGAAAGAGTAAGCAATCCTGGCAGATATAAACAATCATGAGAACAGGGTACAACCCCTAATATAAAACATCGACACCCAGCCCACACTTTCCGCTGAGGGTAATTTCCGGTAAGTTACGCAGTTTGACGCTGATCGAGTCTGCCTATTTAGCAAGCTCAGCGCAACTATTGATGACTCCTGTAAGGAATTGTTCCATGGGCTTTTTACAAAACAAACGCATACTCATTGTCGGCATCGCCAGTAACCGCTCCATCGCCTGGGGTGTTGCCGAGGCCATGCACCGCGAAGGGGCTGAGCTGGCGCTTACCTACCAGACCGACAAACTGAAAAAACGTGTCGACGATGCGGCTGAAAAATTCGGTACGGACATTGTTATGCCACTGGATGTCACCAGCGATCAACAGATTGCGGACCTGTTCGGCACCCTGGAAAAGGAGTGGGGCCAGCTGGACGCCATCGTGCATGCAGTGGGATTCGCGCCCCGCGACCATCTGGAAGGCGGCTATCTTGATAACCTGACCCGGGAAGGTTTCGCCTTGGCCCACGATATCAGCGCCTACAGTTTTGCCGCCCTTGCCAAGGCCGGACGGCCCATGATGCAGGGACGCAACGCCTCCCTGGTCACCATGAGCTATCTGGGCGCGGTACGTACGATTCCCAACTACAATGTGATGGGTGTGGCAAAGGCGAGCCTGGAGGCAAGCGTTCGCTATATGGCCGAATCCCTGGGGCCGGAAGGCATCCGGGTAAACGCTGTTTCCGC
>JASFJX010000159.1:0-7003 GCA_050119385.1 Candidatus Thiodiazotropha sp.
TCTATAGTGATAGACATAAATGCCTCCAGGATTAGCAGCGAATTATCAGTTAAGCAGTAACCAGTTTGCTAACGGCAGCGAGCATTTGCGCCGGCTGAAATGGCTTGACTACCCACGCTTTAGCACCAGCTGCCTGTCCCTCCTTTTTTTTAATCTCACCGGCTTCTGTGGTTAACATAATGACAGGGGTGAATTTATAAGCGGGTATTTGCTTGGCTTGCTTGACAAAGGTCAGACCGTCCATGTTGGGCATATTGACATCGCTTATAATGAGATGAACCTTCTGGCCGCTAAGCTTTGACAGTGCATCCTTCCCATCGCATGCCTCGACAGTGTCATAACCCACTCCTTTGAGGGCTATACTTACGACCTGGCGCAGTGACGCCGAGTCATCTACGATCATGATTGTTTTCGCCATCCTATTAGTCTCCTTTTTTAAAAAAATGTGATTTGATTGCTATCGCTGACATCGACCTGTTCATTACCTGTATGAACATGGTGCTGTTCCGGGGTGGTATAGGTCGTTTGCAGGGCATCGAGCCAGGCGGCGACATCAATGGTGTCCGGGTCTCCACCATTGTCCAGGATGCGGTGATCGGAATTGAGTTTATCCTCGAGTTTATCCATATTGTCACGCACCTGAGCGAGCATCTGGCTAACCCGATCCTGAAACTGTAAGGCCACGAGCACACCGGCGATCTCCTGCTGAATTATCCTGTTCTCCTGTACCAGCTGTTCGGCACTTTCATCGAGTCTTTCCGTTGTACCCTGGAAGCGGGACAATACATGATCGATCGTCTGTTCAGCCTCGCTAACCACCTTGGCATCCTGCTCCGAGTAGTGTTGTGACATCTCCAATGCCGAAGCGAGCTTCACATTTACCTCATGCATCATGTTGTGAATCTCAGCACCCGTCTCTCCCGACATAGCCGACAACGCACGCACCTCGTCAGCCACTACGGCGAAACCACCGCCGGCCTCTCCAGCACGCGCCGCCTCGATCGCTGCATTCAGCGCCAGCAGGTTGGTCTGAGTGGCGATGTGCCCTACCTTCTTTGCCTTATTCCCAAGTGATTCGATTGCCTCCGACAGCTCACGAATCTCGTCAAGCAATGCCTCTTTTTGTTTCAGTACATCCTGCAAGGAGGCCACGATAGTGGCGAGCTTGAGATTGCTGTCTTTGAACAGCTCCAGGAGACTGTCGCCGCCTGCCGCGTCTTGGTTCACTGTAATAGTCGATTGGAGACGTTGACTCAGGCTGGCAAATAGATTGGCAAGCTCTGAGATCTCGCTTTCGGTATGGTCACGCGCCACTTCCACCTGCCCGGACCAGACAGGTAGGACACCTTTGCATAACTGGCTAATGCAGCTGGAGTAGTCAATAAAACTGTTTTGCAACGCCGCCTCAGCTTCATCGCGCGCCTGAGAAAGCGCCTCCTCCATACTCGATAAACGCTTGGAAACCCACAAACCGAGCAAGCTACAGCCGGCAAACAGGCCAAGCGCTAAACTCCAGGCGTACCCCTGCTCCAGACGGCCGGCAAGTACAGCAGCGGCGCCAAGGCCGCCTAAGGCAAGAAACCAGCTTATGAATGATCCACTTTTATTCTTGAAAGTCGCCCCAGTACCCATCGTTCCATGTCTCCTTCAGTTACATCACGACCTGTCCTGCAATTGCCGCACAACAATCTGTGTGGCAGTCAAAGTATGGCTTCGAGACGCCGTTTAGCGCTATTGGACGATCCTGAAATAGGTGTAGGACGGGGTTGAAATCCCCCTTGATTAGGGGTAGGAAAACTCTGACTCAAGTGTTGAAATCACCAGGCAAACGCACATCCAGCAGGGTACCCTCCCCTTGCTGTCTGAGCAGCGCTACCTCACCACCGATAGCATGGACAAGTTCCTGAACATAAAGTAATCCAAGACTGCCCTTCTGAAGGGCATCAAGATCGACTCCCTTACCGTCAACAAGCATCTGCAGCACATAGAAATCGTTATCCTGTTCCAATGTGACACTCACCTGTCGTGCATCAGACTGAAGGACTATGTTTTCAAGGGCGTACTGTACAATATGGTAGAGTATATTGGCGTGAGCATCATCCAGTGATATCTCTTCCTCCGCCAAGGTAAGCTTACAATCGATGTTCGTCTCCCTTTGGAACTCTTCCACGATCCAGTCGAGCGCCAGCGCCACACCCATGTTGAATGCCGTTGGCCGCAGTTTTGTACTGACGGATCGCATGATACCAATCGCCTTGTCGGTAAGCGCCAACATATTCTCCAGGTGTGTCTTCAGTGCCGCATCATCGGTGAAGATGCCTCGTTGTAATAATTCAATATCCATACGTTGTACAAACAACAATTGCCCGAGACTGTCATAAACTTCCCAGGAGGCCCACTTCCGGTGGGCATGATTGCTTACTTCCTGATGCACCAGCAACTTTCGCAGAAGATCCATAGACTGCTGTATACGCTGATCGCTCTCCAGCAGACCGGATATATCTCGCCCCATCGACTTCGACTGTTCAGCTAAATCAACCGCATCCGGGGCTTCACTGCACAACTCTCTAAGGAGAACTCTGTTCGCTTTCCAGTACCATAGCGCTGCTAAAGTGGAAATTGTGGTCATGGATATAAGTAGGAGCATTACATCGGTCAACCTTCAAGAACCAGTGATGACATAACAAACCACAACACAATAGGAGAGATTCCTGATTGTGCTAGCTAGCCTGAAAACACAAAATGATCTAATACCTGAAGGATTGCAGCTAGAGAGCCATACGGCTATTGGACGATTCTGAAAATCGTGTAGGACTAAGGGAAAGAATCTTTTAAAGGGATCAGACGCATCCTATCCCAATCCATGCTTGACCCCGTAGCGCACCAGCTCGGCATTGCTGTCGACACCGAGTTTCTTCATCAAGCGGATCTTGTGGGTACTTACGGTCTTATTGCTGATGGAGAGTTCACGAGCGATTTCATTGACCCCCATCCCCCGCAGTAACATCAGCATAATATTGTATTCCCTGTCGGTTAGTTTCATCTCGGGGGTTGCATCTTCCTGGTTATTGACATCGAACGCCAACTCCACACCAAGGGTCGGGTCGAGAAAGCGCCCTCCGGTAGCCACTTTGCGAATTGCCGATAGTAAGGTAGCCGTGTCGCAATCCTTGGAGAGGTAGCCATCTGCTCCCGACTTGAGGGCGCGGGAAGCGATATTGGGTTCGGTATGCATGGTGAGAATAAGGATACGCTGTTTTGGGTAGCGGCTGCGGATGCGTGAAATAAGCTCAAGTCCGCTGATGCCGTGCATGGACATATCCAGCAGTAGCAGGTCAAAGGCATCTACACGTAAGGCATCAAGCACCTGCCCCCCACTGGAAGCCTCAGCGGCGACTTCGATATCCTCGCACAGTTCAAACAGTTGTTTCAGACCATCGCGTACGATAGAGTGGTCATCGGCAATCAGCAATCGAATCATTTGGTCACTCCTTTTTCATCATCAACATTTGGCAGATTGGCGATGACACGGGTCCCGTTTTGCAACTCACTGTGAATCTCCAACTCCCCGCCTACGGCCAGCAGACGCTCACGCATGCCAACCAGACCAAAGGAAGTTGCTTTAACCTTTGAAGGATCGAATCCCTTGCCGTCATCTCTAATCATCAGCATCACACCATCATTCCGGCATTGCAAAACAACCTCTACTCTGTTCGCTTCGGCATGACGTGCAATATTTGTCAGCGATTCCTGCAGCACACGATAGATGATAACGCTGTAGCTATCGGTTATTTTGTCTAATTCTTCACCCAGTTCCAGGTTACATCTGATCCCATATTGCGCACTAAACTGGTCGACCAATTCATTGAGTGCTGCTTCAATACCCATGTCAATTTCTGCCGGACGTAACCGTTGCGACAGGTTGCGCGTCACTTTCTTGGTGCTATCCACCAGGGAGAGTAACTGTTCCAACCTCGCTCTAAGCGTCGGATACTGCTCAGCGAATTCTATCTTCAAAACGGATGTGTGTAGCTGCAGAGCTGTAAGATATTGGCCCAGGTCGTCATGCAACTCTCGTGCAATATGTTTGCGCTCCTCCTCGCGCGCAGTCTCGCGTCGTCTGGCCATCGCTTTGAGTTGAGCGTTGGACTCCTCGAGCTGTCGCTCGGTCTCCTTGAGCCGTGTGATATCGCGGCTGATAGCCAGCGCACCGCGAACCTCCCCATTCCCCCGCTGTTCAGCGACCAAGCTGACCTGGAAGATTTGCGTCCCGCCATCAGTCCGTAGCAATTCGATTTCGATCTGTTCCGGCTTGGCTGTACGCATCACGCGTTCCAATGCACGGCGATAATGCTGAACCTGTTCAGGATCAGGCAGACGTTCGAAGGCCGCAGTACCAATGAGCTCTTCAGGTTCGCATGATGCCACCATCGCTGTTCGAGGATTGACATACACTGCCAGGCATTTGCGATTATAGCGTACCAGGTTGTCAGGTAGATTTTCGGCCAGGGTACGGAATATCCGCTCGCGTGTCGCCAGCTCATCCTGCGCTTTGCGCCGCTCCTCGATCACACCTCGTAACTTCTGGTTCGTCTCCTGCAATTCAGCGGTACGCTCGGCGACCAGGTGTTCGAGTTTTTCCCGATGGGCAGCCAGTTCGACATTCTGTGCCTCAAGCCGTTTGCGCATGGCGTCAAGTTCCAGCTGAGTTCCGACACGCGCGATCACCTCCTCGACCTGCAGCGGCTTGATCACATAGTCTACGGCTCCCGCCTCGAAGGCAGCGAGTTTGTCCTTCATATCAGCAAGTACGGTCATGAAAATAATGGGAATTGCCTTCGTCTCGGTTTGCGCCTTCAGTCGACGACAAACCTCAAAACCATCGATCCCCGGCATCATGACATCGAGCAGGATGAGATCCGGCGCAACACGCCCGACACGCTCCAACGCCTCATTACCATCCTCAGCCACCAGTATCCGATAACCTTGCCTTTCCAACTCCGTGGCCACCAGGCTGAGGTTGGCGGGGTTATCATCAACGATAAGAACGACACTCTCCTGGTGCTTGCTTCCGCTTGGCAGTTCAGTCATCCGCTCTCACCCTCAATATATTGCCGAACGAACGTCAAGACAGCTTTTGCCTGGTAGCTTGTCGCGAGACTCCGCAACCGTTGGCAAAATCCACCATAGCCAGGCTCGATCTCAAGCAGATGATCAATGCGTTTGATAATGCCGTGCATATCTCCGATCTCAGCGAGCCCAACAAAGGCTTTGAGTTCTTGCACCTCAGGCACCAGCTCCGCTTTCTTCTCACCACTATCCTGCTCAGCGGATTCGTACTCCCATTTAAGCCGGAGTAGCACACCGATCTGCCACAGAGTACGCTGTAGATGGAGTGGACTGGCAAGAAAGGCATCAGCGCCGGCGGCCATGCACGCCGCCTGATCCTCATTTGATACACTCGCCGACATTACAATGATTGGTATCGTGCCCAGTTCGGGCATTTTGCGTAAACGACGCAGGCTCTCCAGGTCGTCCACATAGCGCATATTGATATCCATCAAGACCAAGTCTGGTCTTTCGCTGTTTGTTTTTTCCAATCCGTCCTGACCATCGACAGCCTCAAGGATACGAAAACCGAACGGCGTCAACATATCCCTGACCAGCGTACGATTCTCGGGCAACTCGTCTACCACCAGCAGTGTCTTGGGTTCACCCAGGTAACCGCAGATCGCACGCTCCGAATCGAACACTTCATCCTCTGGCGTACCAATCCCAACCTCGATCTCAAAGCGGAACAGGCTTCCCTGTCCCGGCGTGCTCTCGACTTGAATCTCACCACCCATGAGCCGAATCAGTTCCCGACTAATGGAGAGACCCATGCCTATGCCAGCCAATCGGTAGCGCTTATCAGTATCCTGCTCTAAGGGCTGAAAGATGGTTTCGAGGCGGTCTGGGACAATCCCGATCCCAGTGTCGCGCACACAGATACGCAATGTCTGAGGTGCAACGAAATCGACCTCTAGCTTCACCTCTCCCTGCTCGGTGAACTTCACGGCATTGGAAAGCAGGTTGATCAATACCTGGTGCAACCGCTTTTCGTCGACATGGATATATTCGGGTAAATCCGGTGCAAGGCCGGTGATGAACTCTATCCCCTTTGCCTCCGCCTCGGCTCTCACGATACCGGCAATTGTTTGTAGGAAAAATGCTGTCGGCACGTCGGATTTATACAGTTCGATTCGGTCTGATTCGCTTTTGGCAAAGTCGAGAACATCGTTTAGCATCATCAGTAACTGCTCACCGCTTTCCTGGATGACGCTGACTTTGCTTCGATACGCCTCGTCCAGCTTTCGATCCTGACCGAGTATCTGCGTATAACCGAGGATACTATTGAGGGGAGAACGCAGATCGTGACTCATGTTAGCGAGGAATTCGCTACGGGAGCGAGCAAGACGCCTGGCCTCTTCCAATGCCTGCTTGAGTTTGCCTTCGGCCTCCTTGCGTTCGCTGATATCGCGGCTGACACCGACAGTGCCAAGCAAGCTGCCATCGTCATCGATTACCGGCGCCATGTCGATTTCTCGCCAGAGCGGGAGACCACCGATATCGGGAATGATCATCTCTAGGCTGAGTGGCTGCCGCGTGGCCATAACCTCCAGGTCGGCTTCACGCAACTTCTCTCCGATGGGCCCCGGCCACAGCTCTTCGTCGACCCGGCCGATTAACTCAACATCTCCTTGTCCGGTAAAGAGGTTGTGGCTAGCGTTGAGCGTTAAATAGCGCCGCTCGGCATCCTTGAGCCAAACAGCCACCGGCAGATTGTCAATCAGGGCATGCTGGTAGCTCGCCTGTTGGCGCAGTTCGGCAGTGCGCGCCCGCACCTGCTGTTCAAGGTCCGCATTGAGCGCCTGAATCTCTCTGCGTGAACGGTGCAAACGCTGCAGGAAAACGAGGCTAATCAGCAGTAATACCGCAATCCAACCGATTGAGCTCCAGAGCC
>JASFJX010000160.1:0-6988 GCA_050119385.1 Candidatus Thiodiazotropha sp.
TTCGAGATCAGTCAAGGACCTAAAGGGCTACATGCAACCAACATTCAACGGGTTGCTGCTAGCGAATAGAGCTGGTTTCACATTCGGTAAAATCACAAAAAGCCTGTTCGGTGATCCCGAGCCGGCTTTTTTCATGCCTATCAACCTGATTTTAAACTAAATTTTCAAATAAGCGAAAAACCTGATGCTTGGCTGGAGATCGTTAGATTTCAACTAATCCGGATGAAACATTCAGGCTAGAGTACTATCATAGTCTCTTTTTATCCGAGTGAATTGGGATCTATCACGGTCACCCTGAATGCTGATTCTTTTCAACAAACCCTATGGTGTGCTCACTCAATTTTCAGATACAGAGGGGCGCATAACCCTTGCCGACTATATCACCATGAAAGGCATCTACCCCGCAGGACGGCTTGATCGTGACAGCGAAGGCCTGTTGCTGCTCACCGACGACGGGAAGCTGCAGCACCGCCTCACTGACCCCAGACGTAAGCGTTGGAAGCGTTACTTAGTCCAGGTTGAGGGAATACCGAGTACCGACGCCATCGCTCAACTTCAGCAAGGCGTTCAGCTTAAGGATGGAGCGACACTGGCGGCAAAGGTGAGGGATATCAAAGAACCGGAGCTTTGGCCCAGAAATCCACCGATTCGCTATCGGGCGTCGATCCCCACATCCTGGCTCGAAATTCAGCTTCGCGAAGGTCGGAATCGTCAAATTCGCCGCATGACGGCTGCAGTTGGCTATCCCACCCTGCGTCTGGTCCGGATAGCTGTGGACCGTTGGCGCCTCAGGAACCTGCAGCCTGGTGAATGGGTTATTGCCGGCGAAAGCATGGAAGGAGCGGTGCAAACAAGAAAAAGGCATCAGTATGCCAGATAAAGGCAGAGTCATCGTCGGTCTCTCGGGAGGTGTGGATTCATCCGTCGCGGCCTTACTGTTACAACAGCAGGGCTACCAGGTCGAAGGCTTGTTCATGAAGAACTGGGAGGAGGATGATAGCGCTGATTACTGTTCTGCGGCGGAAGACTTGGCGGATGCCCAAGCGGTGGCTGAATGTTTGAGGATTCCACTCCATACAGCCAACTTTTCAACCGAGTATTGGGACCGTGTATTCGCCTATTTCCTGGAAGAGTACAGTGCAGGCAGAACACCAAATCCGGATGTACTCTGCAATCGTGAAATCAAGTTCAAAGCCTTTCTCGACCATGCTATCGATCACTTACAGGCATCGACAATCGCCACCGGCCACTATGCCGCTATAGTGAAGGATCAGGGGTGCTATCATCTACGACGAGCCAAGGATGAGGATAAGGATCAAACCTATTTTCTCTATATGTTGGGCCAGAAACCCCTGAGTCACAGCCTGTTCCCCCTGGCACAGCTAAACAAAAATCAAGTCAGGGAGATTGCGCAAAAGGCGGGATTTCCAAACCATAAAAAGAAGGACAGTACCGGCATCTGCTTCATCGGTGAGCGTAAGTTCCGAGATTTTCTGCAGCGGTTTCTTCCGGCTCAGCCCGGCGATATCGAGGATTCCCAAGGTAATCTGCTCGGTCGTCACCAGGGTTTAATCTACTACACCCTCGGTCAGCGGCAAGGATTGGGCATAGGGGGCCGTCGCGACGCGGCCGAAGCTCCCTGGTTCGTGGCAGCAAAGGATCTTCGTCGAAATGTCCTGATTGCTGTACAAGGCCATGACCACCCAATGTTGATGTGCCATGAACTAACCGCGAATCAGATGCACTGGGTAGCGAATCATCCTCCCTCCGGTCCCTTGAGCTGTCTGGCCAGAATACGTCACCGTCAGCCCCTTCAGCCCTGTCACATTCGCGCCAGGAGCGATCATCGTTATCAGGTTGTATTCGATTCCCCACAACGAGCGGCAACACCTGGCCAATCCATCGTGTTTTATCTCGAGAACCGGTGTCTAGGTGGGGGTATCATTGAAAACAACCTTATTCAAGAAGCTATACCAGGGATCAGCAATTCAATTCCAATGGTGTAAAAAGAGATGAAATATAGAGATTGTGATCGCGCAATCGCCCTATCCGGCATATATCAGGCAGCCAGTCTGGTACAACAGGTAGCGCGACGCGGATTGGTCAATGCAGACAGTATTGCAGCCAACATTCATAGCCTGTTTCAGATAGATGCCAAGAGTGTGGCGGATGTCTACGGAGGTCTGGAGGGGATCGCACCAGGTCTTCGGCTTACCTACCGGCAATTGGGTGGTATAGAGGCTCGCGATGATGAACTGACACGCTATCTACTCGGATTGGTACAGCTGGAGCGGAAACTCAGTAGCCACCTGGATCGTCTGGAGCGAATAAAAGGTAGCATCACCAGCATCACCCAGAGATTGAACTATTTTCCCGCCACACATAGTAATATTCTGGGCGCTCTGGCGGAAATCTATGCCGATAACATCAGCCAGCTATCGCCAAGAATCATGGTAAGTGGTGAGCCTGTCTACCTGCAGAACAGCGATAATGTTAATAAAATCCGTGCCCTACTGCTATCAGGCATCAGAGCAGCTACACTGTGGCGACAGACGGGAGGTAAGAGGAGACATCTGCTGTTTGTGCGTAAACGCTACACCGAAGCATGCAAACAACTGCTTGATGGGCTCCACTAACGACATACCTGGTAACCGGTGGTTTTTCAGCTAAATGTATATAAATGTATAAAGTGTAATCGCAGTAGCATCAAAACCACCATGAATCCCATTTATATGAACATCACAACTCGAGGGAACACCAATTATGAGCAAGACTAAATTTGTTATTGCCATTAGCGGCCTGATCGCCCTGGCAGCTTGCAGTCAATCCGACAATCAAGAAAGTGCCACCTCTTCCCGAGAGACACAAGGCTCTTCAAGCGGCATCGTGGATAGAGTCACTGACACCAGCAAAGAGACATGGGAAAAGACTAAGCAGGTCAGCACTGAAGCGGCTGATACCATAGCCAATAAAAGTAAGGAAGCTTATGAGGGTGCAAAACAGATAGGGAGTGATGCCGCCGATGCCGTTGTCGATACCAGCAAAGAGATCTATGAAAACTCGAAACAGTCTGCCGCTGAGCTGGGTCAAGCAGTGAAAGAGGAGACAAAAGAGATCGCATCAGCGGTCAGTGAAAAGAGTGCAGAGGTTTATGATGCCACTAAAACCAAAACCGGCGAAATGGTGGATGCCACAAAAAAGAGAGGGGCAGAAGTCATGGATAGCATGAATAATGAAGATTAATTGATTGATCCGAGCGCCTGATAACCGATTACCCGAATGCTTCATTCAGCCACTCAGAAACAAACTAACATGTTGTTTTCAGGCTTACTTTTGAAACATTACCCAAGTACAAAGTATAACCGCAGCAGGCTGAACGGGCGCTCTTTTCTGTGCAACAGCCTCCCTGTATCAGGTATAATCCACACTTTTTTCAACAACCTGGTGGGCTGAACCAATGGAACTCTCCTCGCTTACAGCGGTATCCCCTATCGACGGCCGGTATGGCAGTAAAAGTGCCGATCTACGGCCTATTTTCAGTGAATTCGGTTTAATACGTCATCGTGTTCTGGTAGAGGTACGCTGGCTGCAAGCATTGGCGGCGCATAATGACATACTCGAGGTCCCCACCCTCAGTGAACATGCCATCAATATCCTCAATGCCATTGTCGACAACTTCAATGAAGATGATGCCAGAAGGGTAAAGAACATCGAACGCACCACCAATCACGATGTCAAGGCGGTGGAGTATTTCCTCAAGGAGAAGATCGCCGGAAACGACGAACTGGAAGGCATCAGTGAATTCATCCATTTTGCCTGCACTTCCGAGGATATCAATAACCTGTCTCACGCATTGATGCTGCGCGAGGGGCGCGGCCAAGTGTTGTTGCCACTTATCGACGAACTGATCAGCAGTATCAGGCAGCTGGCCCACCAACTGGCCGATCAACCCATGCTCAGCCGTACCCACGGACAACCGGCTTCACCAACCACCATGGGTAAGGAACTGGCGAATGTGGTCTACCGACTGCGTCGTCAACGGGAGCAAATCGCATCTATTCCGTTACTGGGTAAGATAAACGGTGCTGTCGGTAACTATAACGCCCACTTGGCCGCATACCCTGAAATCGACTGGCAGCACTTTGCCAATCAGTTCGTTGAAAGCCTAGGTCTCGGCTGGAATTCCTACACGATCCAGATCGAACCCCATGATTACATCGCCGAGCTATTCGATGCCATTGGCCGTATGAATACCATTTTGATCGATTTTTGCCGCGATACCTGGAGCTATATCTCCCTGGGTTATTTCAAACAAAAGACCATCGCGGGCGAAGTCGGGTCGTCCACTATGCCACACAAGGTCAATCCCATCGATTTTGAGAATGGCGAAGGCAACCTAGGCATCGCGAACGCCCTCTTCGACCATCTTGCCGCGAAGCTTCCGATATCGCGCTGGCAAAGAGACCTGACTGACTCTACCGTGTTGCGCAATCTCGGGGTTGGTCTGGCCCACACCAGCATCGCCCTGCAATCGATTCAACGAGGTCTGGACAAACTCGAAGCCGATCCTCAGATCATGGTGGATGACCTGGAGCAAAACTGGGAAGTACTCGCGGAGCCGATTCAGACGGTTATGCGACGCTACGGCATTGAAAAACCCTATGAAAAACTGAAAGAGCTGACTCGAGGCCAGCGCATAACCCCCGAACAGTTGAAGGCCTTCATCGACCGGCTGGAGATACCCGATCATGCCAAGGATTCACTGAAACGCCTGACCCCGATGAACTATACCGGCAACGCTAAGGAACAGACTGCGGAGATTTAACCCGGATGAAACATTCGGGTTAATCTTCATTGGCACATTCGCTTGAAAAATGCAGCTCAGCTAGCTGCAAATAGAGACTAATAACCGCTAATTATCATGCATGCAATCAAGTCCATATCGCGTGTGGTTTCGTGATTTTCAACGCAATAGTTTATATGATGGGTAATCAGGCGATTAAATATTTGCGAACCTCAGCAGTGTTTTGCGTCCATTTGCAGCATAAAATAAACTTTAGAAGCAATAGTGGATTAAGCTGATAGAGCGTAATCTGATGCAAAACTTGCAATTTCCCAATGGCTTGAATGCAGAAAAGTTTCTCACCGACTACTGGCAGCAGAAACCCTTGCTCTTTCCCAATCCGCTAGGCAAATTTCAATGTGACCTCGAAGCGGATGATCTGGCTGGCATGGCCTGCGACGAAACGGTGGAATCACGCCTGGTGCTTGAAAAGCATGGTGTTACACCCTGGGAGGCCCGCTTTGGCCCCTTCGATGAAGAGGACTTCGCTGATCTGCCTGAAAGCCACTGGACCCTATTGGTACAGGATGTAGACAAGCACCTACCCGAGATTGCAAAGCTTCTAGACTATTTTCGATTTATACCCGACTGGCGGCTAGATGATGTGATGGTCAGTTATGCCGTTGATCAGGGCTCTGTCGGACCTCACATCGATGACTACGACGTATTTCTCTTCCAAGCCAAAGGCAAGCGTCGCTGGAAAATCCACACACGTCCCGTATCTGAGGATGAATTCATACCCGGCCTAGATCTACGCATCCTCCCAGTGTTCGAAGCAGAACAGGAGTGGCTGCTCGAACCGGGAGATATGCTCTATCTACCACCCAACGTCGCTCATTGGGGGATTGCCGAAGGCGAGTGTATGACCTGTTCGGTCGGTTTTCGCGCACCCACACTACATGAGATGGCGATCGCCTGGTTCGAAGCAGCGCTTGAAAAAAGCATGCCCAAACGTCGCTACCGTGATCCATCCCTCAAACCTCAATCCGCACCGGGTGAAATACTTCCCTCATCCTTAGATGAATTCAAGGCACTGCTCAAAGCCTGCCTGCAATCAGGTCAGCAGAACGACCGTTGGTTTGGCCGCTTCGTCACTGAAGCCAAGGAACATCTACAGATCTACCCGCGTATTGAGCCATTGACTGAAATGGCATTTCTCAACCGTTTTAGAGAAAAGGCTGTTCTACATCGTCACAATTTTGCCCGTATGGCGTTCAGCCGCAATGAACAGGACGGTTATGACTCCTTGTTTGTGAATGGACAACACTATAGGCTACCTAGTGACACAGGTGATTTTTTACCGGTCCTTAGCCACTACCGAGTACTCCACTTCGGCTATTTACAGGAGTGGCTCGAACAACCGGTCTACCTCGCCCTGCTATGCCAGCTCTACAACGACGGATATCTGATATTTACCAATGACACAGAGTGATTATACGATCAGACAAGCGAAATGGCCCGAAGAGCGTGAGTTGTTGCGACAGGTTAGAGAGCCTGTCTTCGTAAAGGAACAGGGCGTTCCTATCACCATGGAGTGGGATGACGATGACCTCATTGCCTATCACCTGCTTGCCTTGGACCAAGACCAAAAACCTGTCGCAACCGCGCGCTTGCTGGGTAGCGGACAGATCGGGCGTATGGCAGTTCTACCAGAGTGGCGCAACCGGGGTATTGGTACGGCACTATTGCTAACCCTGATTAAACAGGCTGACTCAGTTGGCCTACAGACTCTGTTTCTGCATGCTCAGAGCAGCGCAAAAGCTTTCTATGCCAAAGCAGGATTCCTCGCCAACGGCGATCCCTTCATGGAGGCAGGCATCGAGCATCAGAAAATGATCCTATCGCTCAACCAGGACTTGGCTGAAGAACTCTTTCTGGCCCAACTCGGCAAGACGAATGAACTCTATCATCTACATACACTCGAAGACCACCAGGCACACGCCACAAGCATGGTAAGACAGGCAAAGCATTACCTCTGTATCTTCACCCATAACCTAGATCCCCAGATCTTTGATACTCCACCCTTTATCGATGCGACCAAAAAGCTGGCAATACGCTCCCGTTTCAGCCGTATTCGTATCTTATTGCAAGACAACACCCTAGTGATGCAACAGGGGCATCGATTGGTCGAATTGGCGCAACGAT
>JASFJX010000161.1:0-6955 GCA_050119385.1 Candidatus Thiodiazotropha sp.
CAGCAGTCGTAAGATACGCTTTTGAGATCGGGGAACCTTTTGTTCTGTCATGACATTAGATAGAGGTAGAAACCTTGCGACATAATCCTGATCGAAGAGAATACGGTAGAAACAGAGACCACACCAGAGCGAGCAAGGAGTAGAGATGATTCACCTCCCCAAAACCAGAGACGCCTGGAATAGTCCAAGATTCGATCAAACCCTCAAAGGGGAACTCGAAGCGATCAATGCCGCCCATCTCCCCCTGCAACAGGGTCTGACCTTCAGCAGCATGGTCAGTTCAGAGCCCTTCAGCGTAATCGTCATCGATAGCGGGGAGACTGGCGATTGTATTCGCTGCAGGGTCTCGATCATCTATGCAGGCATCGTTGCCGGCTGTAGCTGTGCCGACGATCCTACACCACTGGATACCCAAACAGAAAATTGTGAACTGCTGTTGTTGATCGATAAGATATCTGCTGCAACCAAGGTGGACTTGCTTGATGAAAGCTAGCTAGTGTGGTGTAGCGTATAAATGGCTCATATCAGCGCGACGGGAAGCCGTTAGCTGCAAGGCGCGTCTCGCAGGGAATGGCATGCCCTTTCCAAGAAGTGCAACGCAGAATTGGCCCAGTAGCGGGGCTCCCTTCGGGCCGCGCCACAAGCGCCATTGGCGGTGTTATGCTCGCTTGAATTAGCGACGGCTAGTCCTACGCTCGCATGCCTTGCCAATGGCGCTTGTGGTGCAGCTGAGAGTTACCGAATTTACCGAGCGGCCCACTAGCTAGCATAATCAGCCTGAACAAAATCCGCTGCCTCTGACCAATGCAGACTGATTTGACCGAATTCCTCCACCCTGGGCAGAATAATCTTCGCATGCAGTGAATGTACCAGGGTGGCGACTTCATTGATCTTTTCATCATTTACTTGCATCAGGGCAATATGCGGTCTCACCCCATCGGCATTCAGATAGGCCAGCACCTTATAGGACATCTCGTTGCAGGCGAAATTTCCCAGCAAGGAGGAGATACCCATGGCCGAAAGCTCGCCAAGGAAGTGACGTACCCGTTTAAGATTTGAGGCCAGGGACGGTAGGTTGAACTCTATCATCAAACCGGTACCGACTAGCTGCAGACTACGCAATTCGGACTTTATAAATTCGAGAAAGGTATCATCTCTGGTGATTTGAGCTGATAAGCGAATGATCATTTGGGTTGTCTGCCCCCGCAGGGCAAAGTCGCCAAGCACCTTTATCGCATTCTTAACAATATATTCATCAAGTTGTTGACTCAATCCATGGCGTTGGGCCGTTAGATAGATATCATCCGAGATCAAAAGGATATCGGTTGCTGGCGCAGGTATTGGCACCCGATCTATAATCTCGTTGCTTATATCTTGAGATGCGGTGAATTTTTGCTCGCGAAACTCGATAAGCCCCGTTTGAAGTGCATTGATAAACTGTTGTTTCTGGAATTCATCTAGAGCCTCTTCACCGACTATTTCTTGATCTGTCCGCTGCTGGTAGTGGAGAATACCCTTATATTCCTCGCGAAACGCCTGTTGCGAGGCCGCCTCCCCCCTGGTGAGATGGCGATAGGCCTCCAACTGATCCGCATTGATCGGCTCCAGACCGACACCGAAGCGATGCCCGCTCCCTGTCACCGGATCGCCGGCAAGGGCATCACGGAGCTGCTGATAAAGAGAGGCACCTATCTCTTCGATCTCTGTTTCTGTTTTGCGTTGAATCAGAATACCCAGGTTGTAACCTGCGACTCTGGCAATAATGTCGCGCTTGCTGAACAAAGCGCGGGCCAGGTTGGCCACATCCAAAACCAGCTCGTTGAGCGCTTCACTCTCATCACTGCTGAAATACTGCGCTTGATCGGCAAGCGAGATGGAAAACAGCGCACAAACCATCCCTCCCTTTTGCATCGTCTGATTACAGAGGTCCAGCTGGTCCAAAAGCTCCCTTCTGTTGCACAGCCCTGTTGTGTAATCGATATGCCCTTTACTACCCTCTGAGAAAATCGCTTTGGCTCTGCTGATGCGCGTCTTAACGGTAGCCAGCAGATGTTGGGGCTTGACGGGTTTGGTTAAAAAATCATCACCGCCTGAGTGGAGTGCCAGCAACTTCTTTTCCAAGTCATCTTCGCCGGAGAGAAAGACTATAGGAATAGGCAACAACTCATCACTCTCGCGAATCACTTGGGTCAATTCAATCCCATTCGCACCCGGCATGTAGAGATCCATAAGAATGAGATCAGGCTGAAACTGCTCAACCGCTTCCAACACATTCAATGGATCGGTAATCGCCAGTGTTTCCAGGCCACCTTTTTGTAACAGTGTACTGGCAAATTTTGCTTGTGGCTCATCATCATCAACGATCAACACCCTGGAATGGGGCTTCAACTCAGGCTCAATGATCCGCTTAAGACTCAACATCAGATCGCTGATGTTGATCGGCTTGGAAAAACACTGGGTGGTCCCTATTCTAAGTGCCTCCAGGCGGATTTCTATATCGCACTGATCTGAGAGAAAGATCAGTTCAGGCCACTCTTTCTTCTGCGAGCGCAACTCATCGAGGAGTTGATTTAACTCGCCCATATTCGACAGATATTCAGTATCCAAAAGCACGCCCTTCACACTGGCCTGAGAAATTGCCGTGCGTAATTGTTCAACATTATCAATGCACAGGACCCACCAACCATTTTTTTCTATGGCAAGAGTAATTTGATCCTCCCAACCATCCTCCTGTTGCAGATATATAAACTCGTAGGGCGTAGATTCTCCACGCCCCCGATCACCGGGTACCTGGGATGCCGCAACCGCCTGCTTCAACGCATCGAGCAACTGATTGAGGTGATCGATCTCTTCCGAATCGGGTTGAGCGTTGTCTTCGAAGACATCATGGATCGCCTTGTTGATATCACGTGTAATTTCATTGATATTGACCAAGCCTGCCTGGCGACTCTTCCGGGCCAAGTCATTCAGATGGCGTAAAACCCAACTGACGCCCGAAGCATTCCACATGCCTGAGGGCAAAACCGGCCAATTGACTTCGATACTGGTAAGAATTTCCGGAAGATTACGCAGTAGATGCTTGGTTTTCATATCCCCGACGGCAGTCATAGTCATATACCTAGTTATCAAGCTTGTTTATTTAAATCAGATAGGGCCTTACCATATGCTGAAGCATGGTAATTCACAATACTCATTTGGTGCCTATTCCCACATCGAAATACCGGCTATTATAAGACCATCTTAAACATTCGCCACATTCATCTGAAAAATATAGAAAAATTAACGAACAACAAATGTGACTTGAATCTATGACTGTCAAAGCCGTTCCTATTGAGCACTTACGCAACATCGGCTTGATTGCCCATATCGACGCCGGCAAGACCACTACAACAGAGCGCATACTCTATTATGCGGGCTGTACCCATCAATTGGGCTCCGTCGACAGCGGTACTACCGTCACTGACTGGATGGATCAGGAGCGAGAGCGCGGTATTACCATTGTCGACGCGGCTGTCTCAGCCTTCTGGGACGATCATCAGATCAACCTTATCGACACCCCCGGGCATATAGACTTCACCGCCGAGGTACAACGGGCTTTGCGCGTATTGGACGGAGCGGTGGTGGTGTTTGATGCATCCCAGGGTGTGGAGCCTCAAAGCGAAACGGTTTGGCGACAAGCGGATCGCTATCGGGTACCCCGTATCTGCTTCATCAATAAGATGGACCGCATAGGCGCCGACTTCGAACACGCGGTGAAAACCATCCGCGATCAGCTCGGAGCCAATCCGATCCCCTTACAATTACCCCTGGGTGCGGAAGTAAAATTCGAAGGTGTCATTGACCTGATTCGCATGCAGCTTGTGCGTTGGCATGATGAACTTGGCGCGCATAGAGAGTATGAAGCGGTACCGCAGCAACACCTGGCGGATGCGCAAGCTGCCCGCGCCCTGATGATCGAGCAGCTCGCGGAACAGGATGACACACTGCTCTCGCTCTGGCTGGAGGGTGGTGAGGCCGATGAGGAGATGCTCCATTGTGCCCTGCGTCGCGCCACGCTAAATAATACCATCGTGCCTGTGCTCTGCGGCAGTGCACTGAGAAACAGGGGTATTCAACCCCTTCTTGATGCACTGATACGCTATCTACCCTCCCCTCTCGATATCGGCGAAATCCAGGGCATTCAACCGGAGAATGGGGAACCGGTGATGCGCGCGCCCAACAAGGAGGCCCCCCTCAGCGCACTTCTGTTCAAGACGGTCACCGACCCCTATGCCGGGCGCCTCTGCTATGTACGTGTCTACTCCGGGAGTTTACGATCGGGCGCCATGGTGCTCAACCCGCGTCACAAACGCAACCAACGGGTTGGCCGCCTGGAACGAATGTATGCCGAACATCGCGAGGATATCGAAGCCATTCATGCAGGGGACATCGCTGCCCTGTTAGGCATGAAGAATGCGGTAACCGGTGACACACTCTGCGACCCAGAACATCCACTGCTTCTGGAATCGATCAGCTTTCCCGATCCGGTGATCAAGATCACGGTGGCACCGATTACAGCAAAGGATCATGAGCGCCTGTCCGATGCCCTGCATCATCTGGCGGAAGACGACCCCACATTCAAAGCCGAAACCGATGAAGAGACTGGACAGACGATTCTCTCTGGCATGGGTGAGCTTCATCTAGAAGTGCTGCTGGACAGGCTAAAACGGGAGCAAAAGGTAAATGTCCGTACCGGCAACCCAAAGGTTGCCTATAAAGAGACCATCACCCAACCGGCATTGGGTATTGAGGGTCGCTTTGTCAGACAGACCGGGGGCCATGGACAGTACGGCCATGTGGTCATCGACATAACGCCGGGGTCAACCGGCTCAGGACTAGAATTCGAGAATCGGATCAGCGCTGGCGCGATACCTTCTGCTTATATCCCATCGGTGGAGAGTGGCATCCGCGAGGCTGCCCGTAGCGGGATTATCGGCGGCTATCCCGTGACCGATATCAAGGTCATACTGATCGATGGTTCCGAACACAGTGTGGACTCTAATCCAATGGCCTACCAGATAGCAGCAGGGATGGCACTGCGCAACGGCATGGAAAAAGGCGTGCCGGTATTACTCGAACCCATCGTGCGCTGCGAGGTCATCACCCCCGAAGAGCATCTGGGCGATGTGTTGGCGCAATTGGCCAATCGACGCGCTGATATCGAGGGCGTTTCGGACCGGCCGGGGCAGATCAAGGCGATTCGAAACCAGGTTCCTCTTTCCGAGATGTTCGGCTACGCTACAGAACTACGCTCAGCGACCCACGGTCGCGGATCATTCACCATGGAGATCGACCATTTCGCCCCAGTACCGGCAACGGTAATGAAAGCCTTGGGACGTTAGAAATTTGAAAACAGCCTAACCAGTGAATGCCTTGTTCGATTTATAAACCAGCACCTTAATAGGTAGATTCAGCCGAAGCGCCGGATCAGTTCTTTTCCTCATCTCCTGCAGCGACGACCTATCCGATACCGATATCATGTTTTTAGCTGAAGCTGATTTTTGGCCTCTACATCCTCTACCGGATTCTGAAGTGGCTCAACTCCGGAGGAAGAAAAAACTCGGGAAATGGCGGCCGTGGTTGTGGTGAATGTGCCGGTTGCGGCGGCTGTGGTGGCGGATGATCCAGGGCCATCCGGATCGGTAATATTCACAATTGTCACAGTATCCTACTTAACTATACTCAGTTCAATAAAGGGGGAGTTTCTACACAATGGAATAAAGTATTAGAGGATATCGAACATGATAGGAAGCAACCAACCGATCAATCCTGAACCGAGCATATCGATTCACCCTACCTCACCTGGTGCGAATTTACTCGGCAATCCCGAGATATCCCACTATATGAATAGTCACCAGGGTGCAACCGAGAATATCCGACGTGCCGCCGGTCTGCTCGCGAACGAACCTGATGGGTTGAAGTCATTGCGTAAACTACTGCCGGCCTTGACACATAAAACCATCAATGTCTTCTTCTCCTACAAGTCCAAGGATGAAAAAACGGCTAAAGCAGTAGTCGATGTTCTACGTAAAAACTCCGCCGGTAAACTCGCTATCACCTACCAGGCTGATTTCACCGAAAACATAACAGGGAAGCTCTGGCGCGATAAGATCACCGCCGAGATATGCAAGGCGAACTGGTTTATTCTACTGCTCCCGGACTCAGGGGATGACTGGGACTGGTGCCTGTTTGAAACCGGCATTTTTGAAGGTCAACAAACGACTGCAGACCGCCTGATCTGTCTGCACCATCCCGATATTTCGGTTCCCAATCCCATTGAAGGCTACCATGCAGTGGCAGCAACACCCTCCGAGGTGGAAAAATTCCTGCGCATGGTCTTCATCAACGACAATCCACTCTACGGCCTTGACCCAGTCAATCCCGCATTGTCAGACTATCTTGCGGATATTTCCGATAAAATTGTCGAAGCCATCAGCCCTCCCCGCAAGAATCTGTTCAAACAGCCTTTGATGCCATGGGTCGAGATATGCGTAGACAATCCTCAAAACATGACACAAATGGAAGCACTCAACCGAGCTGTCATTCGTTACGCCAATAAGGATGCACTCGACCTTTTCGACTTCCTCGACCAGCCCGACACATGGGGAGATCTTGTCGAGGTCATCGATAAATTCTCAAACGACAACCGCTGGCAAAATGAACTTTTCCATGTTGTTCGTAAAATAGGATCGGGACGCCGATTCGAACCGATCCAGGCCGTATTCAATACGGCATCGGACAGAATTTACAAACCGGTCGTTTGTGCCATCGACCGATTGGGTAGAAACGGAAAAATCGTCAGTTTTCAAATTGGCTTCATCGAAACGGTGGGGGCAATCAATACCGCCGGAATCCCCACCGAGCTTTCGGCCCTGTCGACTATGCTCCGCTTCGCATTTCGTTTTCGTTGGGAGAT
>JASFJX010000162.1:0-6952 GCA_050119385.1 Candidatus Thiodiazotropha sp.
CCCGGCACACCATCGAATCAAGGCTGCGTCAGCTGGAGGGACAGGAGAAGCGCTATCGTGAGCACCTGCGGGAGGAGATCAGCGGTCTGCAGGTTGACCTGGCGGTACTGATGGCTCACCCAGCATCCCTCAATGGCTCCATGCGGGAGGTGCTGGAGCAGACTCACAAGGACCTGATCAGCGCCCGGGAGCATCTTGACGGTGGAGGTGATCTATCCGAAATACCCGTGTTGGTCGAGTCCATCGAACTTAGTAGCGAACCTATGAATTGTGAGGAGTTCCAGAGCGAGATCAGAAACTTCGGACTGCAGGAAGCACCCCAGTCGCCGGAAGTGGAAACAAAGCCGTCGGAACGCGAGGAGCCGGTGGAACAGGAACTCGGCTTCTGGGAAACCCTCAAGAAATGGCTCAGCACCCCTTTCGGGGTCAGCTGGTCGGATATCAAGTCCGGTAAGAAATAGTGCCATTACGAATTGTTCTCCACCATACCGCGCACCACCTCATGCGCCGAGTAAAATTGATAAAAAGATTGGAGAACAAGGTTCTCTACCCGGAAAGGCGTAGCAAACCGCCGGAGCCCCGTTAATCGTTACCACCTGCGGGGCCTCTGGCGGGTTTGGCCCTGATCAGAACCCAAACGCTGTCTTCTTGCAGATAGTCCCCTGAACCTACCTATTAAGGTGCCGGGTTAATAATAATCCATAAATATTATTTAAAACTATAAGTTAGTTAATTTTCTAAACAGCCGGTTAATTTCTTTTTTACAAGCGACCGGTGGACATATTCGGGCTAGTGACAAATATGATGATTCACCGAATTAGAAATGAAAAACACAGGACTTCATAGCTGCTCTCGCTGCAAAACAATAAACACCAACGACGATAGTGCAACTATAGTAGGTAATATTAGCCTGCATGCCGATTATCTTGGTAAATCACATTATCTTCTGATTAAGGTTGCAGTCTCTCCATAAGCAATGGCAAGGAAATCATTCTCACATCATTACCCAAAGGAAACTCATCGTCGCCACCGTAAAGAACATACTTGTGTGTCGCACCAACATCATTACAGGTTTGGTTATAATGCTTGCCCACTTTGGGTGCGACGCCATACTTGATCTCTATGGCCCAGATTTCATTCGACGGCATTTTGATAACCAGATCGATCTCTGCTCCGGCGGCTGTTCGATAAAAGTAGCTTTCTGCGCGACTGGGCAGAATGGAAAGAATATTGTCAACGGCAAAGCCTTCCCAACTCTTACCCAATACCGGATTAGACAGCAAAGCATCGTGGCTGTTGATACCCAGCAATCGATGCAGGATACCGCTGTCACGGACATAATAACGGGGTGATTTCACCAATCGCTTCTTGACGTTTGCATGCCAGGGTTCAAGGCGCCTGAGCAGCAGCAGATCAGTCAGAATATCGATGTAGTGACTGACCGTCTTGGCATCGACTTCAAGGTTTGAAGCCAATTTGGAATTGTTGATGGTTTCGCCTTGCAAATGGGCCAACATGGTCCACAGTCTGCGCAACCTTGCGGCGGGAACACGGAAGCCCAGTTGTGGGATGTCACGCTCAAGATAGGTGCGAATCAGATTTTCGAGCCAGTCCATCGCGATATCATCATCAGCGGCCAGGTAACTGTCCGGAAAACCACCCCGCAACCAAAGGGTGTCCCGATCCTCCAGGCGATCTCCAATCTCCCTAAGGTTAAAGCCGCTCATCTCGATATAACTGATCCGGCCTGCCAGGCTTTCCGAAGACTGACGCATCACGTCCATCGATGCCGACCCAAGCAGCAAAAACTGACTTGCCCTACGACCCTGTGCCCGGTTTTTATCGATCAGCCCCCGAAGCACGGGGAACAAGTCCGGGATTCGCTGTATTTCATCCATGATAACCAACTTATCGGCATGGGCGCTTAAAAAACTGGTGGGATCGCTAAGCTTCAGCAAATCCTCAGGGGCTTCCAAATCGAGGTATATTGAATCGATCTCTTCAGCAATAAATTTTGCAAGCGTCGTTTTGCCAACTTGACGCGCACCAAGCAATGCGACCGCGGGGACTTGTGCGATCGTCGCATGAAGTCTCTTTGTGATTTGGCGATTTAACATACCTTGCATTTTAGTGATATAACTCCGTATTTACAAGGTATTAATTAAGAATTACCAGCACAGCTAAATACCCACAAAAATCGCTCGAAATTGCTTAGGTCCAGATAAATTTGAGCACGGCTGTCTGCTTTTACTTGTCGAGAAGGCATGACCACAAAAGTTCCATTCTATTCTAGTCGAGCCTTTTAGAGTGGATGTCCTAGTAGTCCTGTAGTCCTAAAACACAACCAGATTTCGGCCTTCATCTTTGGCGCGGTACATCTTTTCATCACAAGCCTTCATCCAGGCATTCGTGCCCATTCCTTCCTTAAGGCGACTAATCCCCACACTAATAGTTACCTGCTGATTTGGAATCAAATCCATCTGTTCCACCTCCTGACGAATATCTTCCGCGAGATTGGCACCTTGGATCTCATCCGTATTATGAATCAGAATTAGAAATTCCTCTCCGCCAATGCGAAAAACCATGTCGCTACCCCTGATGCGTTTTTTGAGGAGGTCGCCCAAGCCTATTAAAACCTTATCTCCCATGGCGTGCCCCAGATTATCATTGATGGCCTTGAAATCGTCGATATCGAAGGCGATTAAAGACATTGGTATACCAGAGCGTTTGTTTTGCGCGATAGCCTGCCGTAGCGAAGACTCCAACAAAGAACGGTTGTAAAGTCCGGTCAACTTATCTTTTACCGCCTGTTCTTTAAGTTGCCGATGCAGGATATTAATTTCGCGCATGGAGGTGAATGCAAACAGACTCACCCCGACCAGGACAGCAGAAAATCGAATAGCCGAAGGAAATTCCATAACCGACCAAGCTATCGGGATGATGACCAGGACATTCAGCAGGCTAACTATCCATGCTCGCCTTTCTGGTAGCAGAAAATAATAAGCAGGAATCAGTAACAATGGCCAATAGCTACCTGTGCTTCCGAATTTTATCATCACGTAGACAACAGTTAATCCTCCCACAGTGGTAAGCAGGTATGTATTCAAAAAAAGGTTGTACTTACCACATAACCCGTACCAAACATTCACGGCACAGGCAACAGCGACTAAAGAAGTTGCCAATCCCATGACAAATCGATCCTGGATGAAGTTATTGATCGTAAATGGGATCACTATGAGGGCCGCGATTAATGAACAACCGAATGCTGTTTTGATCAAAAAGTCTGGATAGTCGCCGTGAATGCTCGAAGATTTCGGAGTGATTTTAATCATCAGTATCTTTTAACGTTGATGTGTATACTTTCCAGGTATATTCAAATGCCTAATGAAAACAATAGAATTGAGCAATATGAGACTCATCGAATTCGAAATCAAAATACAGAACTTCGTAACTGCTCTCGCTGTAAAGCAATAAACACCAACGAAGATAGTGCAATTATAGTAGTTAATATTGGTTAGTATGGGTAAGAATATATGGTTCAGGCTCTATGACGTGTAATGATGCTTAATGTGGAATCCTGGTGCTATGCGAAGCGATCAACAAAGGGCTGCGATAGAGATGGATTACCCTTTCCTCGCCGGGAGCGATTTTGAACAGCCGCAGGCTGGCCCAAAGGGCGGAGGGCAGGATGCCCAGAGTAATACGCCATGAAATCTGGTCAGGTTTACTCTCGGCTTGGGAACCAGGGCGGCCAGCTTGGCAATAAAACCCAGCGGTTCGAATATGACATGGAAGGTGCCATCGCAGTAAGGCATTTTAGCCGGGTAAGGGATCATACCCTTGCCGCCTATGTGTTGTTTGGCACCATGGCTGGCATGGTGGGGCACTCTGGTTGATGGACCTGACCTACTCCAGCCGGATATGCCATGAAGGCTTAGTCATATTGTCCATTCAGCTGGTAACCTGCTTGACCAGAACCTCCAGCGCCCGGGCGGTTTCTCCCAGTTCTGTGGCGGCCTTGGTCGATTCACGAGCATCCTGGGTCGTCAAGTTGGATATCTCGCTGATGTTGTGAATATTGCGATTGATCTCTTCCACCACAATATGTTGTTCCTGGACCGCGCTGGCGATACTTGTGTTCATGTCAGTCACGGTGACTATGGAGTCCTGTATTTGATCGAGATCCTCACGTAGATGCTCACTTTTTTCCAGGACATGCTTCATCTGACTTTGGCTTCCTTCCATATCCTTGATGACCATGTTCATATCGCTGTCCAGTGCCACAAGCAAGGACTTGATATTACTCGTAGACTCCTTGGTCTGATTCGCCAACATACGTACCTGATCGGCAACAACCGCAAAGCCCCTGCCATGCTCACCGGCACGTGCCGCTTCAATTGCCGCATTCAATGCCAATAGATTGGTCTGTTCCGAAATCTCTTCTATGAAACGCAGCACCGTATCCACGTTTCTGAAATCCTTATTCAACTTGTTGATGACTTCGCCGGTTTTCTCCACATGCTGGCTCAGGCCGCTAATCTGTGTCATAGCGGCGTTCAAGGTACTGTTGCCATCATCCACCTGAGCCCTTGTATTCAACGTCTTATCGGCAGTACTGTTCGCGTTTCGCGCGATCTCCTCAATAGTGGTGCTCATCTCGTTAACCGCCGTGGCGACCTGCTCGATCTCCGACTCTATCTTATGGACATTTTCATCGCTGCGTTTTGCGGCTGCTGCCGAGCTTTGCGCTGCACTGCAGAGAAAATCGGAGAAATGGTGCAGTCGTCCGACTGCGGTATTGAGTTTCGACTGCAGCATTAGCATGGCGTGTTCCACCGTGGCTGCTTCCTGTCCATTACCTGAATAGAGAAACTCTAGCAGATCGTTGTCAGCGACAGATTTACCAATAGAACGCAAACGGGCTAGAGGTTTGTTGAGTAAATAGGCTAGAAAACCTGCCGCGGGCACACTGACCAACGCTAGAATCGCACTGTATAGCGGAGCGATCCGGCCACTAATGAGTTCAACGCCTACGCCCATCAGCATCAAGAGAAAAATTGTAAAAAAGGCTCGATGGCCATAGTTAAGGCGAAATCGCAGCCTACTGATCAATCCCAGTTGACCGCCATGCTTGTTGAGCTGGGTATAGAGCTTTTCCGCCCGATCAACCTGCTCACGACTTGGCAGATATCTGACCGACTGGTAGCCGGCGATTTCATCCCCTTCGTAGATGGGAGAGACATAGGCATGGACCCAATAGTGATCACCGTTTTTACAACGATTCTTCACCAGTCCAATCCAGGGTTTGCCTGTTTTAACCGTATTCCAAAGATTCTCGAAGGCTAGCGGGGGCATATCCGGATGCCGTACTACATTATGATTGACACCGATCAGCTCATCGCGCTCGAATCCGCTGATACGCACGAATGCATCATTGACAGATGTAATAGCACCTTTGAGATCAGTGGTAGAGATGATCCTCTCGCCCTCCCCAAAGAGAACCTCCTTATCAGTGATTGGATGATTTTTTTTCATGAATACCACCTCTCAATTTTAGGGGCACGAATAGCCAGCCATCTCTGTAGCATGATAATTAGAGAGCAATCATCCATAGCGAACTATCTTTGATTTGTTTTGCAACAAAAACTCGAACTCATCCGCAGGCATTGGTCTTGCGAATAGATATCCTTGGGCATAATCGCAACCGGTTTTCTTCAAGATAGCTCGCTGGGCCTCGCTCTCCACCCCTTCAGCGACTACACGGATACCAAGTTTATGCGCCATCACGATGATGGCTTCAGATAAGGCCAGATCGTTTGCATCAGTTTCCAGGTTGCTTACGAAGGACTTATCAAGCTTCAGATAGTCGATATCGAATCGCTTGAGGTAGGCAAGGGATGAGTAACCGGTTCCGAAATCATCTATTGCTACCTGAATATCTGCTTCTCTAAGCTGGCACAGCTTTTCATCGATATTTGACGTCGCCTTGAGTAACACACCTTCCGTGATTTCAATCACTATACCTTTCGGGTCAATATTATTTTGCCTCAAATACTCCAGCCAATTATCCGTGACAACCCCCTCGGCCAAGAACTGAACAGGTGATATATTGATATTGACCTGAAATTGTGAACCATAACTGGAACGCCATGCATTTACCCGCTGTGCCGCTTCCATGAATACTCTGTTACCGATCTCATGGATGGCTCCTGTCTCCTCAGCGACCGGTATAAAATCGGCAGGACTGATAAAACCTTGGTCTGGATGCTGCCAACGCAACAAGGCCTCGACTTTGTGAATGCGGCCGCTGGCGAGAGATACGATGGGTTGATAATAGACACTGAATTGATCGTCCTCTAATGCCTGATGTATATCACGAATCAGTCGCATGCGCTGATGCGCTGATTCCTGCATCGATTTAGTGAAATAGTTAACTCGGTTTCGACCGTTCTGCTTAGCGGCAAACATTGCCTGGTCTGCGTTTTTCAAAAGCTCTTCGGCTGATACATCATCTTCCGGGTAAACCGTAACGCCTACACTTGCGGAAACGAACACATGGTCATCTTGCAGCTGAAAGGGCTTGGCAAGGGTTTCGATAATCTTCTCTGATACCACGCCGATGTGGGAGACATCATGCAACTCGTTTAAAATAACGGTGAACTCGTCGCCACCCAATCGCGCCACCGTATCGGACTCCCGTACACAGGAGCGGATGCGCTGCGCCGCTTCCATCAGCAGTTGATCACCCATATGGTGACCCAGGGTATCATTGACTTCCTTAAATCGATCAAGGTCGATAAATAACAGTGCCAGCTTTTGATTTTCGCGAGAAGCGACCTTGATACCTTGCTCGAGACGGTCTGTGAAAAGACGGCGATTTGGCAATTGTGTCAGAGTGTCATAGTTTGCCTGCCGCCAAATCATGGCATCGGCCTTTTTCCTCTCCGTAATA
>JASFJX010000163.1:0-6936 GCA_050119385.1 Candidatus Thiodiazotropha sp.
CAGTTCCTGGTGAGCATCAAGCAATTGCTAGAGGATCCCAGCCGCTTATTACTGGAAATCTGATCATGCTTTAAATAATAATTTCTGATACAAGGCACAACCAAGACAAAACGCGATTCGTAATCGACCGCTCTTTGGCGCTCGGCACTCATCGACAGGATTAACCATGAACCGCATCCGCCAGGAAGACATTATTCAGAGCATCGCCGATGCGCTGCAGTTTATCTCCTATTACCACCCTGCCGACTTTCTAAAAGCCATGGGTGAGGCATGGGCCAAAGAGGAGAGTCCGGCCGCCAAGGATGCGATGGCGCAGATCCTGGTTAATTCGCGCTTGTGCGCCGAGGGCAGACGGCCGGTCTGCCAAGACACCGGCATGGTCGTGGTCTTTCTCAAGATCGGCATGCAGGTTCAATGGGATGGCGAGATGTCGCTCAGCGACATGGTTAACGAAGGTGTACGCCATGGCTACGCCCATCCCGACAATGTATTGCGTTTCTCCATGGTCACCGATCCACTCGGCAGTCGTAAGAACAGTGGCGACAACACGCCGGCCATCATTCATATGGACCTGGTTCCGGGTGACAAGGTTGAGGTCAAGATAGCCGCCAAGGGAGGAGGATCGGAGAACAAATCCCGTTTCAAGGTGCTCAACCCCTCCGATTCCCTGGTCGATTGGGTTTTGCAAGAGCTGCCCAAGATGGGTGCCGGATGGTGTCCTCCCGGGATGCTTGGTATCGGCGTCGGCGGCTCGGCGGAGAAGGCGATGTTACTGGCCAAGGAGTCGTTAATGGAACCTATCGATATCCATGAGTTGCAGGCCCGTGGCCCGGCCAATCGCAAAGAGGAGTTACGTCTTGAAATCTATGACAAGGTCAATGCCCTGGGCATAGGCGCCCAGGGACTTGGCGGTTTAACGACCGTACTCGACGTCAAGATCAGTGATTTCCCCACCCACGCCGCATCCCTGCCGGTGGGCATGATCCCCAACTGCGCCGCCACCCGTCATGTGGAGTTCACCCTGGACGGCAGCGGCCCCGCTCTGCTCACTCCGCCAGCACCTGAAGATTGGCCTGACGTGACCTGGGAAGCCTCCCCACAGGCCCGTCGTGTCAATCTCGACGAGGTCAGCAAGGAGGAGATCGCGAGCTGGCAGCCTGGCGAACTCATACTACTTAACGGCAAACTCCTGACCGGACGGGACGCGGCGCATAAGCGTATCGCCGATCTGTATGCCAACAACCAGCCACTGCCCGATGGAATCGATTTCCATGGCCGCTTCATCTACTACGTAGGTCCTGTCGATCCTGTACGGGATGAGGTGGTAGGCCCGGCAGGTCCCACCACCGCCACACGTATGGATAAGTTCAGTGAAGTCATGCTCGAACAGGCGGGACTGTTCGGTATGGTCGGCAAGGCGGAACGGGGCCCCGAAGCCCTGGAAGCGATAAAACGCCATAATGCGGTCTATCTGATGGCGGTAGGTGGCGCTGCCTACCTGGTGTCAAAAGCAATTCGCAGTTCACGTCTATTGGCGTTCGAGGATCTCGGCATGGAGGCGATTCGGGAGTTCGAAGTAGTCGATTTTCCGGTTACAGTCGCAGTTGATAGCCGTGGTAACTCTATTCATCAGACGGGGCCGGCCGAATGGCGAAACAAGATAGGAAAAATTCCTATTGTATCGGAGTGATTCGAGATGACTTCTTATAAAGCCTTTCGTATACATCGCGAGAATGCCCAACACTCGGCCGGCATAGAAACACTTGAGTTACAGCCCCCGGATAAGGGTGAAATCCTGATCCGGGTGCAATACTCCAGCATCAACTACAAAGACGCCCTGGCAGGAACAGGCAAGGCGCAGATCCTCAGACGCTATCCCCTGACCGGCGGTATCGATGCCAGCGGTGAAGTTGCCGAAAGTGGCGACAAACGCTTCAAGGCCGGTGACAGGGTAATCGTTACAGGATATGAACTCTCCACCACTGTTGATGGCGGCTATGGGGAATATCTTCGGGTACCGGCGGACTGGGCAGTACCTTTACCCGAAGGCCTCTCCGCCGCCCAATCGATGGTGTTGGGTACAGCCGGTTTCACCGTCGGCCTGGCCCTGCATAGGATGGAGACAAATGGCCAACGCCCCGACATGGGCCCCATACTGGTGACCGGTGCTACCGGCGGGGTGGGCAGTATTGCGGTCAACATCTTCGATGGAGAAGGATTTGAGGTGCATGCCGTCACCGGAAAGGCCGATCAACAGGCCTACCTGGAACACCTCGGTGCCCAAGAGGTATTGGGGCGAGAGCAGGTCAGCACCTACCATCATGCACTGGAACGAGGCATCTGGGGTGGCGCGGTGGACAATGTGGGAGGCGAGATGCTCTCGAGCATCACCCGTAAAATCAGACCCTGGGGTAACATTGCCGCAATCGGATTGGCCGGTGGTCATGACTTGAAAACCACTGTGATGCCTTTCATATTACGCGGCGTCAGCCTGCTCGGCATCAACTCCTCAGGTTGCCCCTATGATATCCGTGAAGAGATCTGGCAACGCCTGGCCACTGACCTGCGGCCCAGACACCTGGATGATATCCTGGCCCGGACAGTCACCTTAGAGCAGCTGCCAGAGATCTTTGATCAGATGATCGCCGGTAAGATCATGGGACGTACCCTGGTATCTCTGTAACCCGGCTTTATCAGGTAACGTCTGATCGTAAGTGAACTGCATTGGATAGAGAGAATATCAGGTCCTGAAACTATAACCCTTTGGGACTACCACTACACCTTTCGGTGATACGCTAAAACGGGCGGCATCACGCTCTTTATCGAAACCAATCCGCTCCCCGGGCGGTATTATCACATCCTTGTCGATGATACAGCTCTCCAACCGCGCCCCTTCGCCGACCTTGACGCCGTCGAAAAGAATCGAATTGTGAATCACCGCTTCATCTCTGATCAGGGTATTCGGAAACAGGATGGATCGCTGCACACTACCCCCCACGATAAGCACGCCATTGGCGACAATGGAGTTGATAAAAATGCCTTCACTGCCGGTGATGCCCGGCACTGTTCGCGCAGGCGGATTTTGCCCATGATGGGTACGAATCGGCCATTCAGGTTGATACAGATCCAATGCCGGCACTGGATCCAACAGCTCCATGTTCGCCTCATAGTAACTGTCGATTGTGGCCACATCCCGCCAATAGCGATCCTGACTGACCCGCCCCGCCTCACCACCGAACTGATAGGCGTAGACACCACCGGCAGCGACCATTTTCGGAAAAATATCATGGGTCAGATCGTGGCCGGAACCACTCAAGTCATGATCCGCCTCGAGTGTTGTGATCAGGTCGTCGATGGAAAAGAGATAGATACCCATTGAGATCAGGGCAAGGCCATCATCATGGGTCGTTCGCTGTTGTTCGGTAAGCGTTTCATAGGCATTGACTTGACCATTCCGGCCCAGATCCAAGACACCTGAAAGACCAACCTCTGCGTAAGGACGCGCCATGCAAGCAACCGTCACGGCTGCGTTGTGCTGGGAATGGAACGTGATCATCGGGGCATAATCCATCCGGTATATATGATCACCTGGCAGGATCAACACCCGTTCCGCGCCACTGCGTTTGAGCATATAGAGATTCTGGTACACCGCATCCGCAGTACCATCATACCAACTGCCGCCCCTGCGCATTTGTGGTGGAACAACGGTGATATATTCGCTTAATTCAGGATTGAAGAGTGACCATCCGTCTCGCAAATGCTTTTGTAATGAGTGAGACTTATATTGGGTCAACACCAGGATCCTGCGCAGTCCGGAGTGGAGACAATTGGCCAGGGGAAAATCGATGGTTCTGTACTGACCACCAAAGGGTACCGCGGCCTTGGTACGTTCCAAGGTCAGAGGTTGCAGGCGTGAACCCTGTCCACCTGCAAGGATCACGGTCAATGTCTTATCAAGCATGATGTAACTCCAATTTGGTCCTGATTGGGACCTTGATATCAATGCATTAGCAAGAAACGGTCCTTGGGTTGACTAACAACAGACAGCACCCCTCCATCTATATCAAGCACAACACACGCACTATTTTCTCCCATCGACACTCTCGATAACTGTGCAACTGCACTCAGATAGCGCAGAAGGCAGACCATCAAATCGCACAAGCGGCAAATGACAACACCAGGAACTGCCTCTGGCAAGCTGAAAGTAATGTCTGATTTTCTACTTGAATTCAACGCCCTGCGCATTGTAGTCAACACTTTCTCTTTAAGCATAAAGCCAAAACTTAGGAATCTGGCTCTCATTTTGCAAAAGAGAGATGAAGCCCTTAAATAAAATATAGGTAGATTTATGATCTCAAAAGTTACACCAGGGATAAGGCAGGCTAAAGGGAGAGTGATCCATCATATTACGTCCAGGCCTAAAAAACCTAGAATTTTCAACCACGACATCATGTCATGCACAGCGGAGGGTGTAGCGGGTAACCATCTCTATTCAGGTAGAGTACTTGGCGCGACCGAACATGATGATATGATCCAGCTACACCCATTACTGAAAAGCGAATGGGATGAAATCACCAGACACTACTCACGCATTGGTCTGCAGCACAGCCATAACGTTATCTGGGACACTGACCTCGAATATATGCCTGTGCATGATGGCATCACGCCCTCGCTCTTTTTCTATGGTGACATGGAGTTAAAAAGAGGTGGTGATATAGCCTGGGCCAAAACCGTCGAATATATCAATTCCAAGAACAACTTCATGTCACTGGCCAATGAGCTGGGGGTGCCTGTACCAAAGACCCGGTGTTTCAACACTGCCGGAGAGATATCGGAAGAGGATATTCTCGACTTCCCATTCCCCTGCTATCTCAAGGCGGCGGTGTCGGTTTCCGGCGTCGGTATCTACCGTTGTGAAGACCGGGAAGCGTTGCGACTGGCGATATCTCGCTTTGCCCCGCACATACCAGTGCAACTGCAACAGGAGATCAAGAGTGAGATCTTCCTCAATCTGCAATACCGGATTAGGGATGGAGAGTGCAGGCGGCTGCTTGCCTCGGAGCAGATCCTTGAAGGGACAGCCCATCAGGGTAACTTTCACCCCACTCCTTACGAACCCTGGGATATGGTTGAACCCATGGCTGAATGGATGGCAGAGCGGGGTTTCAAGGATATCCTTGCATTCGATGTTGCCGTATTGCCGGGGAATGAGAAAACAGAGTATCTCGCCATCGAGTGCAATCCCCGCTACAACGGAGCATCCTATCCCACACTGATTGCAATGAAACTCGGTATCGATGAGTGGGAATCATGTAATTTCACTACCCGCCATCGCAGTCTGGACACATTGGACTTAAGGGAAATTGAGTACAATACCTCAACCGGCGAAGGGGTCATCATCGTCAACTGGGGACCGATCCTGGTGGGTAAGATGATGCTCATGATTGCGGGTAACAGGAGCGCACGTCAGCGAATCAAGCTAGAGTTACAACAACGTCTTTGGTAACTTATTAAACAAAGAGAACAATGCAAGAAACCTTTTCGCTGATGGTGCATGGCGGCGCCGGAGCCTTAGACAACGTCAAGGATAATAAGACAGCCCTGCGTTACCTGGAAAGTATTCGTACCGTCCTGGAACACGGCCGTGATATTTTCAATCGTGGGGGTAGCGCCCTGGAGGCAGTGGAGACCTGCGCATCACTGCTGGAGGACGACCCGGTTTTCAATGCCGGGTGCGGTTCGGTACTCAATGAAAACGGTAAAGTGGAAATGGATGCGGCCATCATGGATGGCCGTGACCTGTCGGCAGGGGCTGTCGCCGCTGTGAGCAATATCGCCAATCCTATTCAACTGGCCCGCCTGGTGATGGCGGAGAGTGAACATGTGATGCTGATTAGTGATGGCGCAATGAAGTTTGCCGCCCACTGCGGTATGGCACTGACACCGGATCACTATTTTTTCACCCCGGACCGTATTCAGCAGTTGGAACAGGCGCGTCTGCACCACCGAATCATGCTCGACCACGATGAGAGTGACGAGATTTCAGAAGATCAGAAATATGGAACCATTGGCGCCATAGCCCGTGATATGGAGGGCAATCTGGCGGCTGCCACTTCCACGGGGGGGATAGTGAATAAACGCATGGGACGGGTTGGTGACTCGCCGATCATTGGCGCGGGGGTGTTTGCCGATAATCAGACCTGCGCCGTCTCCACCACCGGATTCGGCGAGGACTTCATGCGCACCGTTCTCGCCAAGACGGTTTCCGATGCCCTGGAGTTGCTCAACTGCGATGCCAGAGGGGCAGTGGATTATGGCATCGATTACCTGCGACGCAAGGTCAAAGGCAGGGGAGGCATGATTGTCATCGACCATCAGGGCAACTGCGCCGCCGACTTCACAACCAAAAAGATGATCCACGGCTGGATAGAAAAATCCGGTGAGAGCCACGCCAGATTTTAGCGCTACAGTGCCCCTTCAGCTACTCAAGACTTTTCAGTAGCTTCCACGAGTCTCATAACCACCTGCCTTTGGCTGAGCGGGATGGATAATCAGTGCTGCCGGTATTGGGAATCCAGCCAGCATTGAGGAAGTGGTTCTCCAGAAGGAAACAACATCTGATTCTTGGCGAACTTCTCCGCATCCTGCAGCTCTTCTCCCGCATGGAAACGCCCAATTATATCCGTGTGATTCGGATTAAAAAGGTCTGTCAGACTCAACACCTCAACCAGCTTTTCACTGTTTTTCTGCATTAGAAACATCGACTACCTCCTTTTTACCGGGGCAGTGAAGATCATTTTTTGCTCTTCAGAGCCTCTTATCAAGATCAAGGCCTCTATAATAATTATGGATTAGCAAGAGCGATTTTCAACGCTATCAGGCCTGTGGAGTAACCGATATGAAGAGCCAAGATTATCAAAGCTCGCGGGTGGCGAG
>JASFJX010000164.1:0-6925 GCA_050119385.1 Candidatus Thiodiazotropha sp.
TGGAACCCCGATTGGAGGCGATGCATAAGGCGCCGCCGCGTGCCTACATCCTGCTGGGCTCGGCCCATGCCCAACTCAAGCAGTATCGCAAGGCCCTGGCAGCGACGAAACGAGCGGTGGCCCTGTCAGATCACGCCCCGGAAAACTGGTACCAGCTGCTGCTTGGGCTGCACTTTGAACTGCAGGAGTACAGAGCGGCGGCCACTGTGCTGGAAAAGCTGGTGCGGCACTACCCGGATAAGGAGGGGCATTGGCGCCAGTTGGTGGCGGTGCGCACTCAGTTGCAGGAGCTGAGCAAGGCGCTGGCCACCACGGAGTTGGCCTATCGTAGAGGCTTTCTTGTCAGCCGGGAGGACCTGCTGCGCCAGGCGCAGCTCTGCCTCTACCTCGGCGTGCCCTACCAAGCTGGTGATCTGCTGGAACGGGAGATCGCCGCGGGCCGGCTGCCCGCCGACCGCGAACGTTGGGAGTTGACGGCCACAGCCTGGCTGCAGGCCAAGGAGTGGGGCAAAGCTCTGACCGTTTTGGAGAAAGCGGCCGCAGAGAGCGAAGACGGGCGCAACCATTTGCGGTTGGCCCGTCTACATATCGAGCGGGAGGCCTGGAAGCCGGCCGCCACGGCTTTGAACGAAGCGCTCAGGCGTGGTGGCTTGGCGGAGCCGGGCAATGCCTATCTGCTGCTGGGCATTGCCCACTACGAGAGCGCTCGCCGCCAACAGGCCAGGGAGGCGTTCGCGCAAGCCCGGCACTACGAGAAGGTGAGTGACAACGCCAGACAGTGGCTGGCTTATCTCAGTGACAATTGATTAACCCGAACGTCAGTTAATGCCTGGCCTCATACTGCAATCATCAGGATCAATCGATATCCAACCGTTTCGGCTCATTTACCAATAGATAATCGTACTGGTCTTTGGTCAGGTCGACCTCATCTTTGCCGTTGATCATCGGCATGAGGTGAGCTTTGAAGGAGTGCCCGGTGGTCAGCAGATAGATATGAAGAATCACGAACATAATGATGACCACAGCTGCCGCAGTGTGGATTATGGCGACCAGACCAACGCCTAGGATAGCAGAGAGATCAACCAGTCCGACACTCTCTAACAGATAGGCGATACCCGATATCCAGATAGCGGGAAAAACCACAATTTTCAACGTCAAATATGAAACACCCTGCAGTGGATTATGTTTACGCAGCATGGTCTTTTCATAAGGATGATGTTCTCCCTTGAAAATGCCATAAGCATAGTATCGGGCCACTGATAAAAGGGTACTCCGGCAGGTCGGTGTCATAGTCGGAATAAAATGGCGCAATTCACCGGTGGTGAATAACCAAAAAGTGGCAAAAGCCCAGAGCACCAATAGGGCCAATGCTACTATGGTGTGAATGGTGACCGCCAGGCCGAAATCGATAAGATCATGGGTGCCATGAATGGCCAGGCCGGTGAAGATCAGAATAAAAATAGAGAGTGCTTGGCTCCAATGCCAGATACGCTCGAAAAGGGAAAAGATTCGAATAGTACAAACAGCCATTAGTTTTTCCTCATCATTGCGGCAATCCCGCGAATCAGTGCATGCCCAAATATCCCGGCCAGGGTAGCAAGTACCGCCAGTAAATAGATCAGGTCCAACTGTTTTGTCTTGCCGGCAGCCGGCATATAGGGGATGTTCAGATCCTTAAGCCGCCCCTCTTCGGCGTGGCACTCCTGACATGTCAATGCATTCTCCTTGGGCGCCACCATATGGGTGGTTGGCCAGTACATATAGGTATCGACAAAACCATATTCACCGCTGTAGGGTTTGCCCATCTTCGTCATGGCGGTGGTGATCGCCTTCTGCCAATCGAAATTGGTCCACAAGGCGGTATCCGTGGTCGGCCCCCACACCTGGGTGTAGACCAGGTTGTTATGCACTTTGTCATAGGCCTGCCGGCCCTCCATCCGCTTGAACGGCCAGATGCGCGAATCGGGATCATCGTGGGAACCCTTGATCATATTCACCTCGACCACCTTGCTCGGATCGATCTTACGCTCGGTATTTGAATACTCGATCTGACCGTCGAACCAGGCGTAGTGGGGCTGAACGTTCTCGCCATACTTGAAGATACCTTTATGCTTCAGATAGCCGTGGCGATGCTTGCCGTCCCCCTGAACATAGTCTTCGATAGCCTCGCCCTTCTTGCCGGTCTTATCCACAGAGGACCAGTCCCAATAAGTCTTGGTGGCGACGCCGCCCTTGGCGAACTCGGGAATATGACAGGTGACACAGGCGACCCGGTCCACATGGCTGTTGAGCTTGAGTCCGACAACCTTGGTTTTGGCATGTGGTTCCAGGCCATGACAGCTCTCACAGCTGGCCGAGTCGCGACGCTCGCCCGGCTTACCCGTCCCCTCCCTGTCAGTGGCCTGCAGGCTGTAGTGACTTCCGGCCCACTTATGATCATCGGCCACATGGCATTTGCTGCAGGTGAAATTGAGGCCATCCTTGTCCATGTGAACATCGACCTCTTTGCTGGGCTCGTAGAGCGCCGAAGAGAGGTCGCCGTGCTTGACATTGTCGTCGCCACCGCCATAGAAATGGCAAGCGCCGCAGTTATGCCGTCCAGGCATGCCCACGTTCTGTGCCACATTGGCAAGATCCGGGGGCATATGGGTTTTCCCGCCCTTGGTTTTTGGTTTATAGAGCGGATGCCCCGCACCGGTTGGCCATTTCGTATAAGTGCTCGTGGTATCGTGACAGACCAGGCAGTCGATCTTGTTGTCATCGGTTGCCGAAGGGGGGGGCTGGTTCATATCACGCCAGTCGTATGAGGCGTGACAACTGGTGCAACGGGGCTCATTGGATCCGACACTGCCGCAGAAAGCGTTGATCACCTTTCTCTTACCCAACTGCTGTCCGGTCTTGGGATGATGGTATTCCCAGGTACCGTGTATGCTGTCGCGTACCTCATCTGCGGCCTTGTTATGGCAGGCCAGGCAGGCCTCGGTCACTTCCGGTCCGCTGGCAAAGGGGCCTTTTAATTCCTCGAATTCGCTATGGTCGGCAGTGGAGGCAAAGGCCGGAGTGACCCAATACAACAGGACCAATAGCATTGACCGGCAGGCAACCGGGATGGAGACATCGGTCAGAGTGTTTTTGGTATGGGTGGCTGAGACATCCAAGGGAGATAGTTCGTCAGTTTCAGTGATAGAAAGGGGCGAGCTGAAGTGCCTCGCAAGGAGGTGAAAACCTCTTCTGGGGATTGTGAACATGGCTATTGAGTTTTATCGGAGATGAATCATTCAAGGTCGTACAGGAGTACGAAAGGATTAAATATTCGAATATTATAATGCTGTTTAATATTAATATGATTGATAATTATCAAATCGAAAATCAATTAAATGTGGCGAAGGATGGGATCAGTAAAAAATCGGAAGCTAAACAGCGTAGAATCGGATGTAGGGTGGACGGCCTTATGCCATCCACCCTATGCTGGCAGAGTTAGATACAGCCAGTCGGCTTAGGCAGTCCCGCGAAACGACAAGCCTGTTTTCCAGGACCGTAAGGGAAGAGTGCATAGAGATACTTGGAGTTGCCTTTGTCCTTACCCAGCTTCTTACCAACTGCCTTGGTCAGAACTCGAACAGCCGGTGCAATCTGGAAATCTTCGTAGTATCCGCGCAGAAAATTAATAATCTCCCAATGCTCGCCGGTCAACGCTAGGTTATCTTCAGCAGCCATAGCCTCGGCGACAGCGGGCTCCCAATCAGACAGGTTGGTTAGGTAACCCTCTTCATCGGTTTCTAAGGTTTTGCCGTTAGCTTCAATAGCCATATTATTTCTCCCATATAGAGTTGCAAGTTATTCTGAATACGATCCAGGCCTATACTTCGTCATTCGCTACGGCGAGGCTGCCAACCTGGCGTGGCTAACATTTTCGCTGTCATTTGCGGCCAATATTTGGTAAGACCTCGAGCCTTCTGGTCAAGGCAATGTAGGTAGAAGTTTTTCATAATTGATGTCATAAGGTACGCGGGGATAGACGCACCTGTTTCTATTCTGTTCAGGTATCATTGATCCTGCGGTTGGCTGAGATTACTACGGGGGGGTACAGTTCGATTGTTTCGGAGGAATAAAGGAGCTGGACACTTTTTCAGACTGAGGTAATCACCCTTGATTCAACTGAGGTTAGACGGTTTCTATCGAACAACCGCACGACACCAATACATGATATCAATGGTAGCGATAATGATAATTATTATGAATGATATTAATCAATACAAGCACTGCGCATATCAATAAATTCCTTACCACACCACCCGCTGGGTCACTACCTCGGCGGGCAGGCCACGCTGGCCGACCTCGCAGTATAGGTTCAGTTTTCGTTTTGTTCCGTCACCTGCTTCGCACTGTGCAATATGCTCGGGCAGACGTGACAGGATAGCTTCAGTCCTGATCCGGTGGGTAGAGCCGTCGCTATCCGAGAATGGTGGTGTTAGGTGCCGGCAAGGATGGACACTCGCCTTTACCTCGCTTGCGCCGATGGGATAGAAACCTGGGCGTACCAGACTGAGCTTTACCTTCTCCCTCGATAATTGCAATAGCCGGTATGCACATCGGTATCTGCTAGCCTTGCAACAAGAGAACAGGAATATCATGTGATGAAAGCCGAGCCTGAGTTTGTTCCAGCCTATCTGGCGTTGTTCGAGCGTGGTGAATTGAGAGTACGCGACGATGCCGCCCAGGTTCACCTTGAACGCTGTGATCTCTGTGCCCACTACTGCAATATCAACCGGCGACAGACCATCAGGGGTGCGGTCTGCCGTACCGGTGAGCAGGCTGTGGTGCACAGCTTCGGTCCCCATCACGGTGAAGAGGTCCCACTACGTGGTTGGCGCGGATCCGGCACTATCTTCTTCAGCTGGTGCAACTTGCGCTGTGTTTTCTGTCAGAACTGGGAGATCAGCCAAAAGGGCATAGGACGTGCGGTGTCGCCGCAGGAGCTGGCCGCGATGATGCTTGAACTGCAAGCGGAAGGCTGTCACAACATCAATCTTGTATCACCGAGTCATGTGGTGGCGCAGATTATCGCTGCTATTCATATAGCCGTCGAACAGGGGCTGAGGTTGCCACTGGTCTACAATACAGGGGGCTACGATAGTCTTGAGGCCCTTACCCTACTGGATGGTATCATCGACATCTACATGCCGGACATGAAATACGCCGATGCCACTATCGCCCGTCGTTACTCCAAAATCCGTAGTTATGTAGCATTTAACCAGGCCGCGGTGAAGGAGATGCATCGTCAGGTCGGTGACCTGGTGATGAATGATCAAGGTATTGCTCAACGGGGTCTGTTGGTACGCCATCTGGTATTGCCCCGGCAACTGGCCGGCACGGAGCAGGTTCTGACTTTTCTCGCTGAAGAGATATCGCCGGATACCTATCTCAACCTCATGGCCCAGTACCACCCCTGCTATCGTGCGATGGAAAATCCTCCACTGGACCGACCTCTTAGCAGGACTGAGTATATAACCGCTCGGCAGCTTGCGCAGCGTCATGGACTGACACGGCTCGATTAGAGAGCATTTATTTACCCTCCGGCGCCTGACGGTTATCTTTCTCCGACGCCCCAACAGCATACCCCAAGGGCACTTCCTTCGGGGCGCATCCCTGTGCTGACGGGGCTTTCGCGGCATCCCTGCCGCTTCTGCGAAAGACAACCATCAGGCGCCTACCAACGTCCATGTAGTTTCTGGATGGGCACTAGCTAAGTCATAATGAACGAAATTTTATGATAAAAATGATATCTTCGGAGTAACCCCCGGAATTGGCTCGGGGTTTTTATTGTCTCACCAAGAACCGGAATTGGGTTCCTGGCTTGAATGGGGCGGTGACCTGTAAGATGGTGGTTGCGGTGAATGATGAATCGCGTTGTGCTTAAATAGATTATGTTTCTCTCTCTTACGCTACTGATCGTTGGCTTCCTACTGACTGGATTGGCCATTCGGCAACTCATATACAAAAGAAGATTACTGGTAGCCAGCTTGAATGGTTTGCTGGGGCTGGTAGTAGTGCTTGTTGCGACTTTTGTCTCAATGCTGCTGTTTAATATTCAGAGTTATGTTCAGTTGACCAAGGAGCATATCTTGGCTGATGTTGAGATCGGTGCAATTGAATCCGGAACTACCTCTCTGAGTTTAACCGTAAACGGAGAGCGTAGGGACTATCCCCTGGCGGCTGATGAGTGGCGTTTGGATGCGCGTTTTATCAAGTGGAAACCATGGGTTACCTTACTTGGAAAGGATCCGGTAGTACGTTTGGAAGCGCTTTCAGGTCGAAATACTGCGCAGGGCAATAACTTAGTACAGGCTTATAATCTGCATGAGGATTTTGCGATTGTCGATAAGATTATCACAAACCTGACTGATCATTTTGGCATGGTAGACACGATGTATGGCAGTTCTGTGTATATGCCGATTAAAGCAGGTGCGCACTACCAGGTGAGTGCAAACCATGCCGGTTTGATTGCGCGACCGGTAAATCCAAAAGGTGAACAGGCAATCCTGAAGTGGGACTGATAATGATTGAGTACCAGCTGAGTTTTATGTCACCCCAAGCACACTTGTTTGAAGTGGAGCTGACGATTCAGCAACCCGATAGTAATGGGCAGCTGGTTTATTTGCCCAGCTGGATACGCGGCAGCTACATGGTGCGGGACTTCGCACGCAATATAGTTTCAATCCACGCATGGTCAGGAGACCAGCCTGTGGAACTGATCAAGCTGGATAAGCAGAGTTGGCGTGCTGCTCCGGTGGTTCAAGCGCTGCGGATTGTCTACACCGTATATGCCTGGGAATTGTCTGTACGGACAGCACATTTTGATACCGAACATGCATACTTCAATGGACCCTGCCTATTTTTAGGCGTTGCCGGTTTGGAAAATGAA
>JASFJX010000165.1:0-6898 GCA_050119385.1 Candidatus Thiodiazotropha sp.
TTGGCCGCTTCGATGGCGCGACTGAGCTGTTGTGAAACATCCGCGGGCTCGGTAGCGGCAGTGTTATTTATACGACGCTGCGAGAGGTTGGATGGTACAGCGGTCGCTTTGACTGGCTTTTGTGTATCAGGAGAGGTCGGCAGGACCTCTCCGTCAAGAAAGTTGCCGAGAGCGGTAAATGTAACAGCAACGCTAAGGAGGATAAGAAGAGCGGGGTCTTTTTTACCGACTTGGCTCATCAATCTTCGACTTCCTTACTGCAGTTGTCTTAAGAATTGACGAAAAGATAATATAAACTAACAAATAATATCAACAGACCAGACACATCCTACAACTTAAACTATTCTTTAACTCTACGATGCGATCTGATATGCCAAGCGCACTTTTGACAGCACCCATTGACGCCAGCGGTGAAGAACAGGAATAAAAAAAGGGTCACCTGAGACAGGTAACCCTATTTTTGGTCCGGGCGGGGTGATTCGAACACCCGACCCCTACAACCCCATTGTAGTGCGCTACCAGACTGCGCTACGCCCGGAAAGAGCGGCAATACTAGGCAGTTAATCGGCCTATGTCAATCCGAGATGGGCTTTATCTCTTAAGGATTTGCAGAACTTCTTCGAGTTCGCTGCGTAACTGCTTGACGATTTGCTGGCTTTGTTGCAGATCTTCCTTCGCTGTATCGCCGGAGAGCTGCTGTCGCGCCCCACCGATGGTGAATCCCTGCTCATACAGCAAACTGCGAATCTGTCTGATCATAAGCACGTCATGGCGTTGATAGTAGCGCCTGTTGCCGCGCCGTTTGACAGGCTTCAGCTGTGGAAACTCCTGCTCCCAGTAACGTAAAACATGGGGCTTCACCTGACAGAGGTCGCTGACCTCACCAATCGTAAAATACCTTTTGCCCGGAATAGCGGGCAGATCTAAATTACTGCTGCTCGGATCCAGCATAGGCTTCTACTCGCGCCTTTAACTTTTGGCCAGGTCTGAAAGTAACCACGCGCCTTGCGGAGATGGGTATCTCCTTTCCTGTCTTAGGATTACGTCCAGGCCGTTGTTTTTTCTCACGCAGATCGAAGTTACCGAAACCGGAAAGCTTGACCTGCCCCCCCCTTTCAAGGGATTGGCGGATCTCCTCGAAGAACATCTCCACCATCTCTTTAGCCTCTCGTTTATTCAGACCAAGCTCATCAAAAAGCCTGGCGGCCATGTCTGCTTTTGTTAATGCCATCTCCGTCTACCCTAATCTCTAAGATTTGCACCCAAATCGACGCCTAGGCGAGTTACCACCTCAGTGACCACTTGATCGACTTCTTTGTCGGTAAGGGTGTGTGATTTTTCCTGTAAAATCAATCCCAATGCGAGACTTTTTCGTCCCGAATCTATGTTTTCTCCAGTATAGACATCAAATAAGATTATGTCTGTAACGATTTTGCCAGATACATCACGAATTAGATTCCTAATCGCCTCATAAGTGATAGTTTTATCGACAACAATGGCGATATCACGCCTGATAGATGGATATTTGGACAGACTCTCAAAGGCCGGAAGCCGCCCTTGAGCCAATTCATCCAGCTTGATTTCGAACACAAAGGTGGGGCCGTTGAGATCGAGCTGTTTCTCAATTTCGGGATGCAGCATCCCTATCAGGCCGATTGTTTCTCCCGATATGGCGATTTCAGCGCATTGACCGGGATGCAACGCCGCATGCTCAGCCGGCGCGAAACTGACTCCATCCTGCAATCCGGTGAGTGAGAGTAATGTCTCCACATCGGCTTTTACATCATAGAAATCAGCACGCCGGTTGACGCTCTCCCACTGCTCAGGGATGGCGTCTCCCGATACCAGGCCGCCAATAACGCGCTCTTGCTTGATCTCCCCATCCTGCTTGTAGAAACAGAGACCGCTTTCAAAGATGCGCACCCGCTGCTGCTGCCGCGATTGGTTGTAGCGTGCCGTTTGCAACAAACCAGGCCAGGTCGAAGTACGCATCACTGACATGTCGGCTGAGATGGGATTGGCGAGTCGGATCCCGCTTTTTTGCGGATCGACCAGGGCTTCAATCTCGGGGCTGACGAAACTGTAGGTAATCACCTCCTGGTAGTCACGTCCGACCAGGAGCAGTTTGGCCCGGTTGAGATCGAAGCCGGTTTCGGGCCGGTCATGCATCACCATGGCAGAGAGCCCGCGATGGGCTGGGATACGCGCATAGCCGTAGATACGCCCGATCTCTTCGATCAGGTCCTCTTCGATAGTGATATCGAAACGGCAGCTGGGGGCCTTGACCCGCCACCCCTCCTGGGTCCTGTCGATCTCCATCTCAAGCCGACTCAGGATATCGCTCACCTCGTCGGCTTCAATCTCGACACCCAATACCTTGTTGACCCGTTCGGCTCTCAGCTCGATAAACGGCCGCGGCTCGACCTTCTCCTCGTTAGCCACCTCCACCACGGGACCAGGCTGACCACCGGCTATCTGGATCAGCAGTTCAGTGGCACGCTCCATCGCCTTGGCCTGAAGCTGTGGATCGACACCACGCTCAAAGCGGTGGGATGAATCGGTATGCAGGCCATAACTACGCGCCTTGCCGCTGATGGCTATGGGGGTGAAAAAGGCACTCTCCAGCAGGATGTGGCGGGTGGTATCACTCACTGCAGAGGCATCCCCTCCCATGATCCCGGCGAGTGCCACAGGTTGTTCGGCATCTGCGATCACCAGGGTCTGCTCATCCAACTCGACCTCCTGACCACCGATCAGAACCAGCTTTTCACCCTGGTGTGCCATGCGGACACGAATCTTTTCGTTTATCCGTTCCAGGTCAAACCCATGCATCGGCTGGCCGAGTTCGAGCAAAACGTAATTGGTGACGTCCACCACCGGCCCGAGGCTACGGATACCGCTGCGACGCAATCGTTCCTGCATCCACAGGGGGGTAGCGGCGTTGACGTCGACATCCCGAACCACACGGCAGAGATAACGTGGACAGGCCGCGTCGGCCTCCAGATCGACAGCGACTTTGTTATCGATTGTCGCTGTAACCGCCTGCATGGCGGGCGGCGTCACCTGGCAGCGGTTGATCACACCTACCTCCCTGGCGATGCCCACCATGCCGAGACAATCGCCCCGATCCGGCGTCAGGTCCACATCGATGGCCATATCTTCAAGCTGAAGATAGCTTCGAAAGTCCTCGCCGATTGGGGCATCGGCGGGCAACGGCATAATCCCCTCGGAAGTCTCGGCCAGCCCCAGTTCGCTGGCTGAACAGATCATACCGAAGGATTCAACACCGCGTAATTTCGCCTTTTTAATCTTGAAATCACCCGGCAACAATGCCCCGACGGTGGCCACGGGCACGCGCATTCCCGCTGCCACATTTCTTGCCCCGCAAACAATCTGCAGCGCATCGCCTTCACCTAGATTCACACTGCATACACTGAGCTTGTCCGCATCAGGATGCTGTTCACGGCTGAGTACCTCACCAACGACCACACCATTGAAATCGGCGGCCACAGATTCAACGGAATCGACCTCCAGGCCGGCCATGCTCAATTGATCGGCTAATTCCTGAGTGGTTACCGACGGATCGACCCACTCGCGCAACCATGCTTCACTGAATTTCATGACGCTCTATTCACCCTATGCAAACTGTTTTAGAAAGCGCAGATCATTTTCAAAAAACAATCGTAGATCGTTAACCCCATAGCGCAGCATGGTCATCCTTTCGACCCCCATGCCGAAGGCGTAGCCGGTATATTTTTCACTGTCTATACCCACATGCCTGAATACCTCAGGGTGAATCATGCCGCAGCCCAGTACCTCTATCCATCCGGTCTGACCACATACCCGACAGCCTTCTCCACCACAGATCACGCACTCGATATCGACTTCCGCCGAGGGCTCGGTGAAGGGAAAGTAGGAGGGACGAAAACGCAGTTTAAGCTCGCGCTCGAAGAAGCTGCTGAAGAAGTCGTAGAGCACCCCTTTGAGATCAGCGAAGGAGACATCCCGGTCGACCAGAAAACCTTCCACCTGATGGAACATCGGTGTGTGCGTCAGATCCGAATCACACCGGTAAACCCGCCCTGGGGCGATGATCTTGAGTGGCGGCTCACCCTTTTCCATGGTGCGTATCTGGACCGGTGAGGTATGGGTGCGCAATAACAGGTGGGCATCGAAATAGAAGGTATCGTGCATCGCCCGGGCCGGATGATGTTCAGGGATATTCAGCGCTTCGAAGTTGTGGTAATCATCTTCAATCTCAGGTCCCTCGACTATCTCGAAACCGGCGTGTTCGAACAACCGCTCCATGCGCTCCAAGGTACGTGATACCGGGTGCAGACCGCCACGTTGTAACCCCCGTCCAGGCAGGGTGACATCGATCTTCTCGGCGGCTAGCCGTTTGCTGAGCGCTTCGCTTTCCAAGCTGGCCTTGCGTGCCTCGATGGCCTGTTGCAGGGCCTGCTTGGCCTTATTGATCGCCTGCCCCGCCTGTGGCCGCTGCTCGGGGGGCAGTGCTCCCAGCTTTTTCAACTGAGAGGTCAAGCGACCGTTTTTACCGAGATAACCAACCCGTACTTCATCGAGTAGAGGGAGACTATCCGCTGCGCCAATTGCACGCTCAGCCGCTTCGACCAGCCCGTCTATATCCAGCGTGGAATCATCCATCTATTAACCTCATTATTTTAATTATGAATTATGAATTTCGCAGCTCGTTTCGCTCGCGCTGTTTATGGGGCCTGCGCGTCAATTCTAAATTCATTCAGTTTTTTGGCTGAAAAGACAAAAAAGGGAAAAGCCCCAAGGCCTTTCCCTTTTCTGTGGTCACAATTCGGCCGGTTTCACCCGGCCTCACGACATGCACTTAGCTGGAAAGAGCGGCCTTGGCCTGTTCTGCCAGCACACTAAATGCCGTTTTGTCATTAACAGCCAGATCTGCCAGCATCTTGCGATCGACCTCGATATTGGCCTTGTGCAGACCGTTGATCATGCGGCTGTAGGAGAGACCGTTCTCACGCGCACCGGCATTGATACGGGCAATCCAGAGGGCGCGAAACTGGCGCTTTTTCTGGCGACGATCCCGATAGGCGTATTGTCCGGCCTTGATAACCGCCTGTTTGGCAACACGGTAGACTTTGCTGCGGGCACCATAATAGCCCTTGGCTTCATCAAGCACCTTTTTATGACGGGCGCGTGCTTGTACACCACGTTTTACTCTTGACATTGTTCAGATCCGATTCGTTAACTTAGGCGTAGGGCAACATGCGACGGGCGATGGCCACATCGGATTTTGCGATAGCATTAGGGGCACGCAACTGGCGTTTCCGCTTGGTGCTCTTCTTGGTCAATATATGACGCCGATGAGAACAGTTGCGTTTGAATGAACCGGATGAGGTGCGTTTGAAACGCTTGGCCGCACCCCGATTAGTCTTAATCTTAGGCATTGTATCTAAACTCCGCTATTTGTGACGCCATCAGGCGCCAGAAAGTTACTTTTTCTTAGGACCCAGCACCATCACCATCTGGCGGCCCTCCATCATGGGTTTCTGTTCAATCTGACCATAGTCGGCCAGATCCTTTTCCACCCGTTCAAGAAGTTCCAAACCCAACTCACGGTGAGCGTGTTCACGACCGCGGAAACGCATGGTTACCTTGGTCTTGTCCCCGTCTTCAAGGAAACGTATCAGGTTGCGCAGTTTTACCTGATAATCCCCTTCACCCGTCCCTGGTCTGAATTTGATCTCTTTGATGTGTACCTGCTTCTGCTTCTTTTTGGCGGCCTGCTTCTGTTTCTTCAATTCGAAAAGAAACTTTCCATAGTCCATGACGCGACAAACGGGGGGCTCCCCATTCGGCACGATTTCCACCAAATCCAAGGCTGCCTCTCGAGCGGCCCGTTGGGCCTCTTCTGTAGAGACAACACCTACTTGTTCACCATCAGCTCCTATGAGTCTTACCTCAACAGCTGTTATGTCATCATTCAGACGGTGCTTTTTTACAGCAGCGATAACCGGTTCCTCCAAAAAGTACAAACCCGAAAAGTAGAAAAGCACCGGATTAACCGGTGCTTTACACTCAGCTCACACGTTGTGTAACTTCAGACTTCATAAGCTCGATAAAAGCTTCGATTGGCATAGCGCCAAGGTCTTCACCCCCTCGAGTACGAACAGCTACCGTGCCCTCCTCCATCTCCCGGTCACCAATGACCAGCAGGTAGGGCACGCGCATCAACGTGTGCTCGCGGATTTTAAATCCAATTTTCTCATTTCTCAAGTCCGATTCGACTCGAAAACCATTGCTTCGCAAGTATTTGAGGCATTTTTGCAAATAATCGCTCTGCCGATCTGTGATATTCATCAAAACTGCCTGCACCGGGGCGAGCCAGAGGGGCAGCGCTCCGGCATAGTGTTCAATTAGGATACCGATGAATCGCTCCAGGGATCCGAGGATCGCCCGATGCAGCATCACGGGCACCTTTTTGCTGTTATCTTCCGCGATATAGGTGGCACCTAGACGTTCAGGCATGGAGAAATCGAGTTGGATGGTACCCAACTGCCAAACCCGCCCGAGACAATCACGCAGGGAGAACTCGATCTTTGGCCCGTAGAAGGCACCCTCCCCTGGCTGCAGTTCCCAATCCAGCCCCTGCTGGTTCAACGCCTCTTCAAGTGCCTTCTCAGCTTTATCCCATACCTCATCTGATCCAACCCGTTTTTCTGGTCGGGTGGATAGTTTGACCAGAACTTCATTGAAACCGAAATCCTTGTAGACTTCCAACAGCAAGGTATTGAAAGCCTCCACTTCACTGAGGATCTGTTCCTCACTGCAGAAGATATGGGCATCGTCCTGAACGAAATTGCGTACCCGCATCAGGCCATGCAGGGTACCTGAGGGCTCGTTG
>JASFJX010000166.1:0-6896 GCA_050119385.1 Candidatus Thiodiazotropha sp.
CAGGGTTGCCGTGACCATGCCGAGATTACGCCAGAAGTTCAAGCTATTCCAAAACCCGGTCGTGACTTCATCGCTGGTATCAGCGGGTTCTATCCGGCTCGCGATTTGATCCCATACAACGCTTGGCGGTGTCACCGGCTCGATCACATCCAGCATAGGATCTAAACGCCTATACCAGGCATCAACTTCATGTTGCAGCTGCGCGTCTGTCTGCAGGCGCTGTTCAAAATCGAGTCGTTCCTGGCCTTGTAAGGTACCTAATACATACTCGCCGGCAAGAATATCGCGTTCTGTGGTTTCGTTTTCAGGCATCATGATCAAGACACCTCCTTAGTTGATCCAGACCTCGACGTATCCATGTCTTGATCGTACCCAGTGGTGTGTCAGTATAGGCCGCCAGTTCATCATGGGTCATTCCCTTGAAATAGGCCAACGCAATAACCTGTCTCTGCTGCCCCTTTAACTCTTGCAGGCATTTCTCCAGGCGCCTTCCTTCATCGCTACGGCTAAGCCCCTCCAACGGCAGAGGATTTGCGTCAATCTGCTCCGGAAATCCCTTCTCATCGCTCTGCATGACTTCACGTTTGCGTTTGCGTAGCAGATCCAGCGCCTGGTTTCTCGCAATCGTCGACATCCAGGTCAACGGAGCGGCCAGGTGTACACGATAGCTACCCGCATTGTGCCAAACCTTGATGTAGGCATCTTGCAGACAGTCCTGCGCCCAATCCTCTCTATTCAATATACGCAGCACAACGCCATATAGTTTCGCTGAAGTGATGTTATACAGATGGGAAAAGGCCTTGCGATCATTCAGGGCGCAAGCGGCCAGTAATCTTTCGAGCTCCTGATTACGCAACCGTATGGCTTCCTGTGGGTCAGTCTCTCCATTCGCCATGGATTCCCCCGAAGGATGTGGACCAACCACAAGATTACTGGCCTGGCGCCACGGCGGCAAGGGGAACAAATATCCAACAACCTGACTTTACCAATCCGGCGATTAACGGATAAGCTTTGTATTGGATTACTCAAGCCTATTCCTGGGGCATGCCCATGTAGCCGGAAAATTTCAGACATTGTTTGCCATCCATCTCGACTATCTGCACCGTCTCACCAGCCCCACGGCCAAACCCCTGGATCACAGCTTCCGTAGGGGATACCGGCTGCAACGGTACCCTGATCAGTTTCTCACTCAAATGAGGCGCACGATAGTGCAGGCAGAGCACACCATCCTGGTCACTCAATTTGAGATCCTGAATTGAGAAATCACCGTCTGGATTGATGGTCCTGTAAATGCCTAACCGCTCCCTCCATACCGATTCCCATTGATCTGATTCCACCCTTCTTCCAAGCATGATCTCCCTGCCGTCTCGGTCTGCCACCAAAACATCCATGCCGTTGATCATGCGTCCTCGTAGACGCAGATCACCCAATATCCGGTAACCATCCGGCAGTAGCCTGATACTCTCCTCACTAAGACCTAAACTGCCGTCTTCAAAGCGCACCAGATCGAGAATACGTTCGATAATGCAAGCACAGAGTCTAGGTTGGTCGGCATCGACCATCAGCAGGCCAAGGTCCGTGGCATAGGCACCTGAGGGAGTGTCGAAATCAGTGGGATGCTTATACACAACCTGAGACTCTGATTGCTCAGGGGGCGCACTGCGCAAAGATGCGGCAAGTGCGAGAATGGTTGACGCCAACTCTTTTGCAACCCGATTGCTGTCAGCCCCATTGGCCAATACAGCAATGCCCAATCCCTGTTCCGGTAGCAGCATCATTTCAGCCCCGAACAGCAGGGTACTGCCACCGTGACGAACACGCTTTCCGATTACCGGGTGATGCTCGATGAACCAGCCGAATCCGGGAGTGATCCCTAAGGAGACCTGACCTGAGACAGTTTGAGGCTTAAACATCTCGTTCAGCAAAGGTGCAGGCAGCGCCGGGATTTTTTCTCTAAGCAAGGCACTCATCAGGCGAGCAAGGTCTTCTCCACTGGTGTAGAGGCCTAATGCCGGCTTATCTCGAAGGGGTGGCTGAGGCCGGATCTGACCATCCAGGTGACCGGCGGATAACCTTGTCAGCAAATCCGGGGAAAGATCAAAACTGCTGCTATGCATCCCCAGGGGAGTAAACAAAGCCTGCTCAATATAATCCCCATAGGCCAGTCCTGAGCGTTGCTGAATCAGGTGACCTAGCAGATCATAGCCAATATTCGAATAGCTGTAGACCCTGTCTGGGTCGTAGGCGGCATACTCCTCATGCAGCAACGAGGTCACCTGGGTAAAGGCTGTATCCGTGTACATACCTTTGCGCAAATCGCTTGGGAGTCCACTGCGATGACTCAGCAGCTGGCGTGGTGTTACCGGTGTTGAATCCTGCTGATGATGACGAATGTAGAAGCCTGAGAGCTGCTCCTTCAATGCCAAATCCAGATCAATCTTACCCTCAGCAACAAGCTGCAGGACAGCCAGTGCAGTGACAGGTTTGGTTAAGGATCCAACCCTGAACAGGGTTCCTGTGTTGATCCGTTCGCCGCTTCTGCTGTTTGCGAACCCGAATCCTTCAAGCCAGAGGGGACCTTTCTTATCCACCAAGGCTATACTCAATCCCGGTACAATCTCCTCTTCCAGTAACCGGGTGATCAATTTCGTCGACTCGGACCTCACCAGCGCCAAATCACCCTGAGGCAAAACCCGGAACTGACTGACTTGTGGCTCCATAGACGCACAGGAAGTGAGTGCCAGCACTAGAATCAGCACTGAAAATGACATGAGTATTGGCGGCACAAAACACCTCAATGTACTGAAATATCGACCAGGCAAACCACTCGACTGAGCCTTATCCCGCCTGGTCAATTTAATTGTATCTATATAATTGATACGCAGCCTATTCAATATTAGATTCAATACTAAAGAGGAAATTCAAGATTATTTTATTGTAACGGCAGTTGTGCCTTGAATAATAAATACCACCAACCTATTGAAAGGCATACATAATGAGGGATGACAGACGGTTGATAATCGTATCGGATTCAGTGAAGTCTACCTTCTTGATTTATTGATGAAACGATTGGTTTATCGCTTTAGACGGGGCGAAATGCCCCGCTAAAGCAAAACCGCCATTACCAGTTGACCGCTGCACCAACATCGATCAGGCTGCTTGCGTATCCATCACCGTGACCGGGCTGTACCCTCTCTCCTCTCTTCGAAAAACCATCAGAGTAGAGGAAAGAACTGCCATACTGATCACCGATACCCGGTTGTACAGCCGTAGGCAGGTTTTTCGAGTTGGATGACCCGATGTACTGATCATGGTCATTTCCGATAACGCCATACAAATCATCATATGAAGTCGCGTAGAGATTGGCTGACAAAACCATGGCTGCGGTTGCTAGTAGCATTTTCATTTTGATATTCCTCGTATAGTCAGGTTTTTTATGAACCGGAATCATGCTGCGTTCAATCATCTATACGGGGCTTATCGAGAATCGGATTCACACAAATTTAATGTGCAATCGTTCAGCCGTCCGGCATGCCTCGCCATTCACACAACAGTCATATTGCTGTAACAAATCCGCGGCAGAATTTATTGGTAAACAGACGAGGGGAACCACACCCTGCGAGGAGACAAGGCTATGCGCGGTGATTCACACTCCTTGAGGCCATTCAAAAATCCCACCTATGTCGACTACCTGGTTGGCTGGAAATATCTCTTCAACCAAAACTACAGGATGCATGTCCACACTCGCTGGTCCGAGCAATCCTGGTTGATCTCAGGCTCGGAGATGCTGGCCGGTATCGGCAGTATCCTGTTTTCAAGCAGTCTCGGCGCTATATTGATGTTTATAATCTGGGATGGCTGGTTTAAATAGAAAAGTAAGTCATATTGTCACACCACCCTTGCCGATGACATCACGGATCTTATCAGGATTAATCATGAACTCGATGATGCACGCCAGACAAAAAAGCTACTAAGGGTTCATCTGTTCTATTAACAACCGCTGTATCCGCCGCAGTTCCTGTAATTCATCCATCAACTCCAGTGCCAAAGCCGCGCCTGGCAGGTTGACATGCAGGTCATTTTGCAGGTGAAGAACGGTTCGGATACGCACCAGAGTGGTTCCCTCGAAACGCCATTGAGCAGGCTCACCACCCTTGGGCTCCAGAATACCCTCGGCCACCATCTCCATCACCACATCACGCTCGATACCGCAGATATCGCACAGTTCCAGCAAGCTATAGTCCGTCTCTTCCAATAGCGTAACGGACAGGTAGTGTTTGGTCTCGCTCATGTTCAATACCTAATCTTTGCCCGTGGGTCCATAGGCAACTCCTGTTCCATGCGCTGGTAAAAGGCCTTTGCAGCCGCAGTATCAGCCGGTGGGGTAACGATCTTCAAGGTAACGATCTGATCGCCACTCATCTTTCCGGGCAAACCACGTCCCTTAAGGCGCAGCTTGCTTCCGCTCTGAGACCCAGCGGGGATGTTCAGATCAACCATACCGCCTAAGGTTCTCACCTTGACTTTTCGTCCCAGAGCCGCCTCCCAGGGGGTGATAGGCAGTTCGATATGTATGTCGCGCTTATCGGCTCTGAACAGTCGATGCGGTGACAACTCGACTTCCAGATAGAGATCACCGGCTGGAGCACCTCCCATACCAGGTGCCCCCTGGCCTGCCAAGCGGATACGCTGACCGTCAATAACACCTGGTGGTATCTTAACCTTGAGGCTGCGACTGCGCTTGTCCATCTGACCTTCGGGCGCCATCTCCGGCATAGTCAGGGTAAAGGAGCGAAGAGTTCCATGGAAGGCTTCTTCCAAATCGATCCGCACTCGCGCTTGCTGGTCCTGACCACGCACCCTGAAGTTGCCGCCGCGGCTGTCGCCCGACCGAAAGCGGGCTCGACCGAATAGGGATTCGAAGAAATCGCTGAATATCTCGCCACCGGCGAAATCTTCCGCTGCAAAGGAGAACTGCCGCTCCCAGTCAGGCGGCATGTGAAACTCCTGACCGACCTTCCACTGCTTACCGACCTGATCATAGGCTCTGCGTTTCTCCGGATCCTTGAGTACAGTATAAGCTTCCTGAACCTCTTTGAAATGCTTCTCGGCATCCGCTTCCTTGCTGACATCAGGATGGTATTTACGGGCAAGGCGACGATAAGCGCGCTTAATCTCATCAGGCGACGCATCGCGCTCCAGGCCCATGATCTTATAATAGTCTTTGAACTCCATACGATCCCTATTATCGGCAACCGCTTAGCTAAGTCGTCTTTACCGTCCCAATACACGTTAAGCATAGACAATCAAAGTCAAAAAGCAGAATCGTTTCGTAATGAGTGGTTTATCGGGAAACGCAATGGTCGGGCCGGGTTCTTCGTTTAGAATTGAATTTGAATTGAGTCAGATGCCTGAGCTATCGCCAATATGATACATGGGCGCAGCCTCTACGCACCGAAGCTTGGACACATGAGCAAATAGCGCAGGCGGTGTCGTGACCAGAGTGAATTCGCGTCCAGCTATGTTTCGTACTTTACCTATCTCCTGGGGGGGGAATCACCAAGAAAAGTTTCGATAGTCTCTTTTCCAAACACTGAATCATTCGGGTTAGGAAACCACTGGTCAATTCTGGAATTGACCAGACTAGGTAGGTAACCTATTCATTCAGCTCCCCTTCAGTGTATTCGCTTTCACCTGCGGATTGACTCATAACGAAATCCTGCACACACTGAGCAAGATAAGCTTCCATCTCATCCTGAGTGATACCGTCTTCCTGAGCATATTGTTGGCAAGATGATTCGATATCTGTCATCTGTGCCTCATCCATTTCTGCAACTGCATTGGCAGAGATAAAGGTTGCCACTACTACTGCAGCAACTGAACGTATTTTCATAGATTTTTCTCCCAATTAAGGAACATGTATTTAATTCGAATGACACCAAGCAACTTTGCTCCTGTCACGGCATGAACCATTGGCTCACTAGCCAATAGGGAAAGTCTTTTACCTCATTTGAAGCTTTCGAGTACAACAAAAGTTACTGATCGTAGTAATCAACAATGCAGTTCGACAAAACACCGTTCTTTATCCAAACTCATAGCTGTATCGGATCCAGGTTATACCATAATGTTCATTCAAGAAATTGCTTTACAAAGAGAGTGCGATACAGGAAGGGATGAGCGTATCGCCTTTGACCTTGCTGACAAGGGTTGGAGTGTCACTGAAGAATTTCTTCCGGATTCTCTCATCGACCAGCTTGCAGATGAGGCGATGGAATTATACAACTCGGGCTATTTTCATCAGGCCGGTGTTGGCCGCGGAAAAAATTTAAGCATAAGAAAGGAAGAGCGTTCTGACTGGATAATGTGGTTGAATCCATCACAATGCACGCCAGCCCAACTCCAGTACCTGGATGCTCTGGAAGCGTTGCGCCAGACCATCAACAGAACCCTGTATCTTGGCCTTTTTCAGTTTGAGGCTCACTTAGCCATCTACCCGCCAGGTTGCCAGTACCGTAAACACCTGGATCAATTTAAAGACAACGTGCAACGCTTGGTGACCTGCGTCCTCTATCTCAATACCAACTGGCGCAGCGCTGATGGCGGCCAGCTGCACCTGTATACCAATCCCGTTGATACGCAGCGATATGAGGAGGTCCTGCCGCTCGGCGGACGCATGGTGTGTTTTCTCAGCAGCCGCTTTCATCATGCAGTCATGCCTGGCCGTAACGATCGTCTGAGTATCACCGGTTGGTTCAAAAGTCAGACCTCCATAAACTGATCAGCGAGATTGCATAGCGTGTAAGACATCCAGTGCCTTTCACATACCGCCATACCGTAATCATGTGACTGAGCAACTTACCAAAAACATCTTATTGAGAGTGACATCCATAAATCAG
>JASFJX010000167.1:0-6893 GCA_050119385.1 Candidatus Thiodiazotropha sp.
TGAGGCGTTACTTGCCAGGAACTCGGAACGCACTAAACCGATTCCACTGGCACCATTGATCAGGGCCTGATGGGCCTGGTCACGGTTACGAACACTGGCCATCAACCCGATGGCTGTCTTGTCCGCAAGATGAACCGGATGTCCCGCCTTGGGCGTTGTTGGAAGCCGTTGCGGCTGCGAACTTTCGCCACCATTGATGATGAGCCCGTTGGCGCCATCAATTGAAACCCAGGTTCCCGGTGTAAGCAATCCCACCTGCTTAGCATCGATGACAACCGTCGGTATGCCTTTCGCAACAAGCTCGATCATGGCATGGGAGAAGGGGGGGCCACCAATAATAATGAAAGCTGCGGGCGGTGTGATTGGCGCAAGGGCTTCTGTCATATCGACCAAAGCGATGGCGCCAGGGTTCGACGTTCCCCTCTGAAGCTCGCCTGAGGCCATACCCGGCACATAGGCCAGGCCTCGAACTATATGAGCTGACTCAACCATGCTTTTCCCGCCTTGCCGTGAGCAAACACACGACGGCTGAGTGTATGAATACCTATGGCCTGGTTAGTAATTACTAATTCTTCATCATCAACTGAATGCGGGTACAGCCGAGGTCTCCCTATATTTATACGGTCATTATCCACTCGTACGGCCTATGGGGTGCTCATTCCTCCGTTGGCCTTTTCAGCGGTTAGCAAATCATTGAGTTGCCGGGTGAGGATTATGTTGTCCCGTTCGATCTCATGGAGATGGAATGCATCCTCCAGGCTGTCCAGCAAGATTTCATCGTCCACAGGTTTGGTGAGAAACTTATAGACCGCACCCCGGTTGACCGCATCGATCACCGAATTCAGATCGGTATAGCTGGAAAGCAGAATGCGCACCGTGGCGGGAAATAGCTCTTTGACTCGACGCAGGAACTCGGTGCCGGTCATCTCAGGCATACGCTGGTCGCAGACAACCACACTGACCGGATTTACCGCCAGGAGTTCAAAACCTTCGTTTGGATTAGTGGTGGCGAGCACAAGGATGTCAGTGCGCCTGAGTGCGCGGCGCAGCGTGTAAAGGATGTTCGGATCATCGTCGACCAGCAACAGCACGCGCTTATGCTTGGATTGTTCGGTCTTTATCCGGATAGAGCGACTTTCACGCAACAGCGTAACAAAATTGCTCTCCTTCATCGGTGGGCTGAAGTGGTAGCCCTGCATTTCGTCACAGCTCAGACCACGCAAGTATCCAAGTTGGGCTGCAGTCTCGGCACCCTCGGCGATCACCCTGATGCCGAGGCTGTGCGCCATGCTGACCACAGCGCGCACAATGGCGGCATCGCTGGGATTGGAAGTGATGTTGGCAACGAAACTGCGGTCGACCTTGAGGCGTTGTACCGGCAGTCTCTGCAGATAACTGAGTGAGGAATAGCCGGTACCGAAATCGTCGAGTGCCTGGTTGACACCGATAGCCTTCAAGTCGCGTAGTGTACGGATAATCCTGGCTGCATTGGGCAGGATGATGTTCTCGGTGACTTCCAGTTCCAGCCAATGGGGATCAAGCCCCGTCTCCTGGAGCACCCGGCGTACCAGCACTTCGATGTCGACGGTGCGAAACTGATGCCCGGAGAGATTAACGGCAATCCTCACCGGCGGCAGTCCCTGCTCCTGCCAGCGCCGGCATGCCGCGCAAGCCTCGAACAGAGCCCACTCGCCGACGGCGTTAATGAGGCCGGTCTCCTCTAGCATAGGGATGAATTCATCGGGTTGGACCAGACCGATGTCGGGACGTTGCCAGCGCAGCAGCGCTTCGGCACCCACTATCTGGCCGCTGATAAGGTCGACCTGGGGCTGATAGTACAACTCGAACTCCTGCCGAGAAATAGCGTGTCGCAGAGCGGTATCGAGGTCGAGGCGCCTGCGCGATAGGCTGTCCATGCCGGGGACGAAAAAACGGCAGCAGCTACCGTTGTTATCCATAGGTGCTCTGTCGGTCGCTGTTAGGGCGGCCTTGACGACCTCAGCCGGGCCGCCGTCTTTGGGTAACATGGCAATACCGATAAAGGCTTCGAGGAATACCTCCTGTTTGTCAACGATTATGGTTTCGACAATGCTGCGATGGATATGCCAAGCTGTCTCTTCAACTTGGTGCAGCCCCTCTTGGCTCTCCAAGGCAAGGGCATATTCCGCCTCGCCAATGCGTGCAACCAAGGCCGAGGGCATTAAGCTCTCGATTCGACCGGCGATGGCCCGGTCAATGATCACTGCCACATTCTGCCCCAGTATCTTCAAGAGATCATGATAGTTGCGTAGGCAGATCACCATTACGCTGATGATCGATTGTGGATGTTGTTCATGGATCGTGGTCAGGCGTTCCTCGAACAGGGGGCGACCCGGCAGTCCTGTGCGAGGGTCGTAGTAGGCCAGATAGTGCAGTTTCGTTTCGCCGGCGAGGCGTTTTTCATCCCGGTGTAGTACATCAATGGTAAAGGATATATCTTCTGAGACCTCTTTCATCAGGTGCAGCTCCGTATCCCCGAAATAGCCGGCTTCATCAATTCCGACCGCAATGAGGCCAACCACGGAGTTTTCCAGAAACAAGGGAAAGGAGGCAAATGCCAGGATGCCGTTCTCAACGAGGGAATTACGGTTTCTGGCTACGCGGTCATCGCTGTGAACCTGGTTGATGATGCAGGGCTCACCGCGAGCTTTTTCATTGATACAGGCAGGGAGCCATTGTAGATCTATCAACGCGCCGGCAGTGGCGACAGTGACCAGTTTTTGCTCCTGTGGCGCCACCAGTGCGATAAGAGCAAAGCGGAAATTTCCATCCTCAACGGCAATACGACAGCTGTTGGTGTAGATATCATTGGGGCTCTCCGCGCGTACGATGGTTCGATTGATGTGACTCAGCATCGAGTAGAGGTGATTGAGCCGCTCAAGCTTAATCAGGGACCTGGTGAGTTCCACTGGGGTTGGGTGTTCACTCATAGGTCTTTTCGGGGGATTCTGACAACATGCGTGTCAGCAGCGAGCAGAGTTCCCAACGGTCGATTGGTTTGGTCAACATTGCGTTGATACCGGCGGCGGCCAGACGCGCGCTTGATCCCTCGTCATCCAGGGCGCTTACCATGATGATAGGTGGCAGAAAGATATGCTTATCGGCCTTGAGCCGTCGCACGACCTCGAATCCGTCCATCCCCGGCATCATGATGTCGAGTAGGATGGCGTCAGGTGGTTCTTTGGCGATGGCATTGAGGGCTTCAGAACCGGAGGCGGCAAGGCGCACGCTGTAGCCTTCGGCACTCAGTATGTCGTTCAACAACTTACGGCTGAGCGGGTTGTCATCGACCACCAGGACTTGCTTAGCGGTCATGGCGTAGTCACCTTTTCTGCACTGCCAATTATCTCCGCCACCTTTGCCAGGAGATCCTTGTAGCCAAAGGGTTTGGCTATATAGCCGTCACAGCCGGCCTCCAGGGTCCGTTCCTTGTCGCCTTTCATGGCGAAGGCGGTAAGCGCGATGATGGGGATAGACGAGGTGGCCGCTTGTGCCTTCAACTGGCGGGTGGCCTCAAGACCGCTCAATCCGGGTAGTTGGATATCCATCAGGATCAGCTGTGGCAGCAGCGCTTGCGCCATGACGATGGCGTTGGTAGCAGATTCGGTGCTTAACACCTGGTAACCGGCATGCTCCAGTACGGTGCTGACCAGCTTCAGATTGCTCGGATTATCTTCGACGATGAGTATGGTTTTGTTCATGCGGCGTTCCTACCCTTATGCACCAGTGCCCGTTTGACTTCGCCAAGGAAGTGGCCGTGGTTGAAATCTGTCTTCTGGAGTATCGCGGTGACGTGACCGTTGAGAGTGATACGCTCTTCGGCCGTCAACTGCTTGGCGGTTACGATGACGATGGGAATGGTGCGGGTGCGTTTGTCGGCACGCAGGGCATCAACCACATCAAAGCCGCTGACCTCCGGCATCATCAGGTCGAGCAGAATCAGGTCGGGCTGTTCTGCGCGGGCTATTTCGATGGCCTCCCGGCCACCGGGCGCACGTAGCGTTTGACAACCCGGCTCGGCCAGGTAGGCGGCGAGGATTTCGCGCGCTTTGGCGTCGTCGTCCACGATCAGTACACGTTTGTTGTCTGCCCCTTCCAGCTTCATGCCCAGGCGATTCAAGGTCTGCTTCAAGTCGACCCGCGTGATGGGCTTCTGCAATACCTGGGCGGCACCCAGGGCAAAGCCCCGCTTGATATCCACCGCCACCGAGACGATTACCACCGGCACATTGCGCCAAGGCGAGTCTTCGCGCTTGATGCGGGAGAGGAGTTCCCAGCCGTCGATACCAGGCAGGAAGATGTCGAGCACGATGAGTTCCGGATGTCGCTTTCCGATCAACTCCAGTGCCGCTTCTGCGCTGGCGACGCGCAATACCGTCATGCCTTCCGATTGGAGTTGAAACCGTTCCAGTTCGGCGGCGGCCTCGTTGTCCTCGATAACCAGGGCAAGCCCGGGTTCGATCTTGGCTTCGGCAGGTGCGCCGTTGACGAGGCTGTCGTCGGATGTGATCAGGGGTTCCCGCCAGGGGAGCCAGACTGTGAAGCGACTGCCTTGTTCCGGCTCGCTGGCGACCGCCACGGTGCCCCCGTGCAGGGCCGCCATACGCATCACCATGACCAGCCCCAGGCCTGTGCCTTCATAGCGGCGCGACAGCGTGGCGTCTACCTGGCTGAATGGCTGGAACAGGCGCGGTGAGTCTTCGCGCTTGATGCCGATGCCCTGGTCTTCGACGGAAATCTCCAGGAACTCGGTGAACTCGCCGGCGGGAAGCGGAAGCCGTAGGGTGATGTCGCTGTCGCTGGCCCAGTGCTCGATCTCGGCCTGTGTGACGCGGCGTGCGGTGATGCTCACCGAGCTGTCGTCTGGGCTGAACTTGATGGCATTCGACAGGAGGTTGTAGAGGATCTGCTTTGTCTTGCGTCCATCGAGGCGAATGGACGGCAACTTATCATCCATATCACAGCGCAGATGGATACGGTGGGCCGCCGCCTTTTCGCGGATCACCGACAGGCTGCTCTCCACCAGCGTTGTTACCGACAAGGCTTCCAGGTCGAGGGACATCTTGCCGGCCTCGATCTTCGACAGGTCTAGGATGTCGTTGATCAGGGATAGAAGATGTTGGCCGCTTTGGTAGATGTCGGTGACGTACTCCAGCTGCTGTTTGTCGAGTTCGCCGATCAGGCCATCCTTGAGGATATCGGAAAAGCCGATGATGGCGTTGAGGGGCGTGCGCAGTTCGTGGGACATGTTGGCCAGAAACTCCGATTTGATCTTGTTGGCGTCTTCCGCCTCGCGACGGCGAACCTGGTCCCGCAGGCGGCCGATGCCATATGCCAGGTCGTCCGCCGCCTCGGTCAGCAGTTCGGTTTCGCTCTTGTCAAAGGCATCCGTCTCCTCTTGTGAATAGATGTTGAGAACACCGAGAATATCTTTACCGGCGGACAAGGGCAGGGAGAGCACTGCCCGACAATTCGACGCGGCCATGCAGTTGAAAGGCTTCCAGTCGGTGTTGGAGATGTGTTGCACCGCCGCCGCTTTGTTGCGGATGGCCATACCGGGCGTGGCGTCAGGTGACAGCGAGGGATCGAAGGTCAGGCAGCGCGGGTCGAGGGCGCCGACCTCGACGCCAAATCTGGCGACCGGCCGGATTTGGCGTCCCTCCTCGATATAGCCGACCCAGGCAATGGAATAACCGCCCTGTTCGACCACAATGCGGCAGATCTCCTCTAGCAACGACTGTTCTTCGGTGGCGTGCAGCATGGCGCGATTGCCTGTGCTGAGCACCGTCAATGCCCGGTTGGCACGTTTGAGTGCGCGATCCGCTTGGGCAATCCGCTCTTCCCTTGCCTCGATATCACTGGCCATGTGGTCGAAGGTGGCGGCGAGCTGGCCGAGTTCGTCCTGCCTTGGTGGCAGCTCTGTACGTGCGGAAATATCCCCTTGGCCCAGGCGCTGTGCCGCCGATGTCAGTTTTCTGAAGCGGTGCAGAATCAGCCTGTCGCCACCGATCCAAGCAGCGATGAAGATGAGCGCTCCGGACAGGGCGATTGCCGTCATATGGCGCCACAACCTCTGGTCGATCGGGCCATAGAGTCGCTGCTTGGAGAAACCGACCCGGAGGTAGGTGCATTGGTTATCCACCTGGTGCAGAGGTTCGATGGCGCTCAGTCGCAGGATGCCGTCCTGGCCGAGCACCTCGGCGAAGCCGCGGCAGTCGGCGAAATCGGCGCGCGCCAGCAGTCCGGCTTCCGGCGCCGGCTGGCCTGACCACTGACCCTCAGGATCCGGCACCCGGATCAGGACCTTGCCCTTGGTATCGATCAGCACCAACACGGAGTCCGCCGGCAAGGGCAGATTCTCCGACATTTGCTTCAACCATTTCAGGTCTAAAACAGCGCCGATGACCCCCGTCAATCGGCCCGTTTTCGAGTAGATCGGGTAACCCAGGCCGAGGGCGGGCAAACCGTATATCTTGCCGATAATATAATTGCCCACGGAGAACCGGTGTGACTCCACCACGCGGCGAAACCAGGTGCGATCGGCGTAATTGAAGCTGCGCTTCTTAAGAAGTCCGCTGCACAGCAGTTCACCCTGGAGGGTGACGACGATGATGTTGCCGAAATTAGGATTATGCTGTTTGATACGCGCCAGGCTTTTGTCGCACGCCGCTGAGGGTTTGACCGCCCGGATTTCGGGGAGACTGGCCAGATCCGCCAGCGTTTGCTCTGCCTGGACGAGGATGCGCCGCTGCTCTGCCACAAGCGCCTGAGCAGCCTGACGGGTCTGCCGTTCGGCTTCAACCTTGGCCCGGGAGCGCTCCTCCAGATTCGTGTAGAGAATCAAGGCGATGACC
>JASFJX010000168.1:0-6884 GCA_050119385.1 Candidatus Thiodiazotropha sp.
GAGAATCAGATGCGGATTACTATCTATCTTGATTTGCTGTTGTGTTCACTGCCTCAAGCTGTAGCCTGTTGTGCTCGGGTATAAACCGAGACAGTAAGGCAAAGGCTCCAGTGGTTATCAACATTACTAGGGCAAAGAATCCATAGTAGTCGGCCCCTTGCAACAGGTCACTATCCTCGATGGCGAAGTTGACCAAACTTGTGAAAAGATTCCCCAGGGCAATGGACATCATGAAAAAGGCCATAACGAATGATTTCATTCTGTTCGGGGCCTGAGTATAGGAGAACTCCAGGCAGGTGATGGAGACCATCACCTCGCCACTGGTGAGTACTAGTGTGGTGTAACGTATAAATGGCACATATCAGAGGCCCAGAAAACCGCGACGAAGAGATAGAGAACGAATAGCCTTCCAAGCGTGAGCAAGCCATCACGGCTGAAAGTCTCGCGGACGAATTCCCAGCCACCCGGCGGGATGTGTACGAAGCGACGTCGCCCAGCCCAGAATAGTGCTGTGGCAACAACCATTAATATACCAGGTACGCCGAAGGCCCAGGCCGCTCCTACCTGCTGCAGCAGCCAGGGAGTGGCCAGGGTCGAAATGAAGGCGCCCATATTGACCGCAAAGTAGAACCAACCGAAGGCGCGCGGAAGAAGATGGGCGTTGGTGCGGCCGAATTGATCCCCCAGATGGGTTGAGACACAGGGTTTTATCCCCCCTGAACCCAGGGCGATCAGCCCTAATCCCAGCAACAGGCCCAGGCGGGTATGGTCCAGCGCCAGGGCAAAATGGCCAAGGCAGTAGATCAGGGAGAGCAGGATGATGGTGCGGTACTTGCCCAGCAGGCCATCGGAAATCAATTCCCTAGTAAAGGTGTGATATAGACCGCCGAGACGAAGAGGTGGAACCAGCCCTTCGCCTCCTCTTCGTTCATCGGATCCGCAATGCCGCCACTATTCAGAAGGTACTGTGTCATGAAGACCACCAGTATTGCCCGCATGCCGTAGAAGCTGAATCGCTCTGCCGCTTCATTTCCGATAATGAAGGGGATGCCCACCGGCATCAGGGGGGAGGGTAGTGGGGCGCGTTGGTAGTCAGTCACAAATAAGGTCTACTCTTGGGCAGCTGTATCACACACATCATAGCCAATCGTCTATTTGAAACCATCTATATAGGGTGCGGCAAGCCTAGACATGATGTCTAGATTGAAATCAGTCCTTTGATCCAGTCGATGATATCGTAGATCCTGCCGACAAACGTATCCTTGGGACGAAACCCCTTTGTCGGCGTTTGATTTGCGCTTTTTTCGATGGCGTCCAGAAGTAGATTGAGTCGGTGTTGATGTAACCCTGTGACCTTTTGGATGGGATCGTGGATCATGCCGGAAAACGCAGCGACTAGGGCAATGGTTACCATGACAACCATAACAGTGGCCAAAATGGTGCCAATAGTCGGACTTACTGGAAAGAGGGTGTAGTAGAAGCGCCCTAATGTCTCTCCGAGGAGGAAGTCAGATGCAGCCTGTTCTCTAGAAACCAGGTGTGCGATTGCCGTGCCCGCTGAAAAGGAGCCGGGTGTAAATTGATTCAGCAGGGTCAAACCTAGAATCGCCGCCAAGGTGCCCGCTGTGATATCTGCTGCGACATTTCTGGTTTGGACATAGACCTGTAACGGTTCCCGGGCGGCTTGGCAGATAAGCCGCACCATTTGCTTGTCAGCGCCTAGAGTGGGGCTGGATAGGATAAGAAAATCACTCCACAGATAGGATGTCAACGCCTGTTGAACCCTTGTGGGAAGTCCAAGATGGATTTTCAACAGCTTTTGGGCCAGCCTATGTGCGCCGAATAGTTCGAACAACACGGCGATCAGCCGAAGTAGGAAATTAGGTAAGCCCATCAGGAAGTTGAATGGCGCGACCAGTATGTCACGCCCCATGGCAAGCCTGTTCAGCTGAAATGCCCCATGCAGGGAGTAGTGCCTGCTTACAAATGCCGGAATTCGTTGCCTGCACTCCTCGATATAACCAGCCAGCTGTCTGCGGGTGTCCTGGCTGGAAGGGCATAGGTATTGAGTATTATCAGACATCATTCCAGGAAAGACCAGTAGAGGCCGGCAACCGGTATGGTCAATATCATACCATCCCTTAGGAACGTGGCCTATTATAGTGTTGGGTTGATAATCATCTACGCCACTAATGTGGCTGGAATCTGGCTTCAGGGCAACTAATTATCAAGTATCTTGATTAGTTGCCGTTAATGCAATTGGTTGATATGTCTTATTCGCTATATGGTCAAAATGATTGAATCTGGAGTAGTGCTGATATGAGGGTTTCACACCTTTCCATTCGTATAAAGCTTTTAGCCGTTTCTGGCTTCACCGCTGTGCTGTTTCTGATTGCCATTTTTTATGCCGTTTCGGGTACAGAGCGCATCAGTACTCAATTTAATGAGTTTATCGATACTGATCAGGCTCGCCTGGAAAGTTTGCGCACACTGCAGGCAGAGGGGTCCCAGGCTGTCATTGCTGCGGCAAAAAAGATCATGGTGCCAACACTTAAACCGCCAGCCAGGGTTGCCGGTGAAGCTGTGACCACATTTAACGAGGTTTGGCGGACTGTGTCCCAGCTCTATACCGGTAACGAGCAGGATAAAGAAGGGATTGAGGAGATTGGTCGTCTGTGGAAAGAGATGGCGCCCCTGGTCCTGCAAGTGATTCAGCAGGTGGATGCAGGTCAGGTTGAGACTGCACAGACGCTGTTTACCCAACGTGTGCAGAAACTCTGGGGTAAGATCCGTAATAAATTGCAGCCGCTGATCGAGCATGAAGACACTAAAGTCGAGCAAATCCGCCAAGCTGTGATGGGGCAGGCCGATCGGGTTGTTCTGCTCGGAGTAATCTTATCCTTGATTGCTGTGCTGGCTGGGGGTGGAATGAACCTCTTTGCCAGTCATGGAATAGCCGCCAGTATACGCAAAGTGGCAGCGGTTTTAGATGATATAGCAGCCGGAGGCGGAGACCTGACTCGGCGCTTGCCGGTGGAAGGTAGCCTGGAACTGAGACAGCTATCGAATGGTTTTAATCGCTTTGCCGAAGAGATCCAGTCCTTGATGCGACAAGTCACCGGGGCAGTGGAGCACATGAATGCAATTTCGGAAAGTCTCACCCAAGTTGCCCAGGATGGCAAACAGACGGCTGAAGAAGAGGACGAGGCAATGGCTCACGTCGCTACCGCCATGGCGCAGATGACCACGACTGTACAGAGTGTTGCGGCGAGTGCAGCGAATGCAGCCGGTGCTGCTGAGGAGGCTGACAGCCAAAGCAAAGCGGGGTATCAGGTAGTGAGTCAAACGCAAGAATCGATTCGCAGACTCACCGATGGCGTTGAGGAGGCTGCACAAAACATGGAGGTGTTGGAGAAAGAGAGCGTTCAGGTGGGAATGGTTATCTCAGTGATTCGAGACATCGCCGAGCAGACGAATCTGTTAGCGCTGAATGCCGCTATCGAGGCAGCCAGGGCAGGTGAGATGGGGCGTGGATTTGCCGTGGTGGCCGATGAGGTACGTAACTTGGCAAGCCGAACCCAGAAATCGACACGGGAAATAACCGAGATAATCGAGCGACTGCAGAATGGTGCAGGGTCTACAGCCGAGCTAATGCAGCAGAGCCGTGACAGTGCAATGGAGACACTTAAGCAATCAGGTGAGGCTTCACAGGCCCTTGAAGCCATTTCTGGGTCGGTGGGGCATATACACAATTTGAATATCGAGATCGCCAGTGCAGCCGAAGAACAGGGGGCGGTTTCTGAGGAGATACAGCGAAACACAGACCATGTAAACAATCTGTCTAAAAACAGTTCGATAAGCGCCAATCAGACCTCGGAAAAAGGCCTTGAGCTTGAAGCCGTCGCCAAGCAGATCAATGGTCTGGTCCAGCGTTTCAAGGTTGAGTAAAGAGTCAATCACCTCTTAATCAGGGCTGCCAGATGCATACGGGGATGGCTTAGTGTGCATCTGGCAGCGACGGTCATTGAGTTGCCTCATTTTATTGTGCGGCTGTTAGCAAGAGCTAGCCATTACCTGCGAGCCGCGCCCAACGGAAGTGCCCTTGGGGTGGGCCTAGATCTGGCCATTCTTGTAGCCCTGAGTGTCGGGATATTTATGGCCTGGTTAGTAACTACTCGGGCTGCTCACTGAGGTTGATTCGCACCACGTTCGCAGGTATCTCGTGGTTACGGTCCTTGGTAAGGAAGGCATTCTCATATGAGCGTCTATCTATGAAAAGTGAATTACCCTTGATTCGTTTCGCCTGTTTCTTTACCTCATTGGAGATAGAGGCAACCTCTTTGTGAGAGGTGAAATGCCTATAGTTGACCTTAACCACTCCTATGGAGAGAGATATAATATCGAAGAACTGTTTGTTACCTGTTCTATCGATTGATGTTATACCGCGAATTTTCTTGTGCTGGTCATCATAGAAGCGTAGGGCGGAACTTTGGAAGTGGCCGAGTAGATTACGGCAACGGGTCTCCCAGTCGATGCTGCGGAATATGACAATGAAATCGTCGCCTCCGATATGCCCGACGAAATCCTTCTCCTGTTGGGAGAAGCGAGTCAGAAGTTGGCCGATTTCACGGATTACATCGTCACCGCGAGCATAGCCGTAGGTATCATTAAATGGTTTGAAGTTGTCCACATCGCAATATGCAAGTGCAAATGATTCCTTGGCGGAGAGAAGACTGTCAATATGTTGATTGATGCGCAAATTGCCGGGAAGCATGGTAAGAGGGTTTGCGTGCCTGGCAGCGGTGATCCTGTAATCTGTTACTGCACGCAGAAGATCGATCAGTGAGCCTACGCCAGTGAAGCAGCCCTTTTGATCGACGATAAGAAAATACTCATCCGGCAGGGTATCGTTATTCGTGGTTATCTGATTGCTTAGGCGCTCAACCTTAGTATCTTCAGTGACTGTTATTACGTCATCATTCATTATTAAGGTCACTGGTTTGCGTCCATAGAGATCACGACCATAGTGGCTAGAGAAGAGTTGCTGTAAGCTGTTTCTTGTTATGACGCCTAGAGGTTTGCCGTGATCTGTAACTACTGCCACATGGAGCGTTTTATCCTCATAAAAGTTTTCAGCCAATGCCTTAACAGTGAACTTCGTAGATACGCTCAATGTAGGTTTGCTGAGTGCACGAACCTGTAGCTCATTGGATAAGTAGGTTGTTTTTTGATTGAGCTGTTTGAGGTGGTTGGGGATATGCCTGATCGGTTTGCGTTGTGGTCGTGCTATCAAATACCCCTGAAGATAGTCGACATCCAGGGAACGGATGGTTTCCAATTCCTCTTCGGTTTCGATACCCTCTGCAATTACACTGCAACCAATATCATTCGCAATCTCACAGAATGAGCGGACAAATTGGCGCTTGATAGAATCTTCATGGATATTCTCTATGAAATGACTATCGATTTTAACATAATCTGGCCGGATCTCAGACCACTGCCGCAGGCTCGAATATCCCGCACCCAAGTCATCGATGGCAATCTTCAGGCCGGAATGCCTCAGCTCCTGCAGAATGGAGACTATCGGCACAAAGTCATGGAAAGGGTGCCGCTCGGTGATCTCGAGAACGATCTGGTCGGGTGTTATGTAGGTTTTGCTGAGTTGTGTAACGAGATCGGCAACAACAAATTCGCTGCTCGATAGACAGTTCGACGAAAGATTGATGAATAATTTGCCTTTGAGGCCGAGTTTATGGTGACGCTTGATATGGCTGTAGAGACTATAGATCTCGACTTTGTCTTCGATATTGAATTTTTCCGCCAGGGAGAAGAGCATCTGCGGAGAGTGCCAAGCCTTGTCCGAAGGTCCTCTGATCAATGCCTCATAGCCTAAGATGTCGAGTTTCTGCGCCGAGACTATGGGTTGAAACAAGCTGTTAAGTTTGTTCTCTTTTAAAGCCTGTAATATGACTTTAGCGGAGTCGCTGCTCACAATAGATATCCTGCTTTGTAGAGGCGTAGTAGTCAATACGTGACTCTAATAAAGAAACATGACATTCTTGTGAAACAGCTTGAAACTGAGAAGTGGCTTCCTTATTTATGGGTGGCGCTGGCTTTACTACGACATACACAGCACCAGGTCTACCCAGAACCATGTCCCAAGCAGATCAATGGTCTAGTGGGCCGCTCGGTAAATTCGGTAACACTCAGAGCCCCGCTACTGGGCCAAGGCAAGGCGCACTTCGCCGGGAATGGCGTGCCCTTTCCAAGAAGTGCAACGCAGAATTGGCCCAGTAGCGGGGCTCCCTTTGGGCCGCGCCACAAGCGCCATTGGCGGTGTTATGCTCGCTTGAATTAGCGACAGCTAGTCCTACGCTCGCATGCCTTGCCAATGGCGCTTGTGGTGCGGCTGAGAGTTAGCGAATTTACCGAGCGGCCCACTAGTCAGGCGTTTCAAGGTTGAGTAAAGAGTCAATCACCTCTTAATCAGGGCTGCCAGATGCATACGAGGATAGCTTCTTGTGCATCTGGCAGCGACGGTCATTGAGTTACCTCATTTTATTGTGCAGCAAAAACCTGGGTCCAGTAGATACCATAAGATCCGTTACCGGTAGCTACACCAACTCCGATGTCCATAAAACTGGAATTCATCAAATTGGCACAATGCCCCTCGCTGGTCAGCCATCCATCCATAACTGTCTCGGCATCGCTATAGCCAGCAGCAATATTCTCACCATATGTTGTCCAGTCATACCCTGCCGCGCTGATGCGATCACCCGGATTGCTGCCATCCAGTCCGGTATGACTGAAGTAATTATTTTCGGCCATGGATACTGAGTGACCATAAGCAGCGCTTTCAAGCCGACAGTTCCACGCCAGTGCAG
>JASFJX010000169.1:0-6852 GCA_050119385.1 Candidatus Thiodiazotropha sp.
ATGCTACATACTGATGATCCGCCACACCCCAAAGGTGTCCTGATTGAAACCAATCGTGAAAACCCGGTTTTCTCCATTGATGGTTCGCACAACATGCACAAATGCATGGTCAGGAGAGAGAGATTCGGCATACAAAGGTGAATAGCTCGCGATGATTTCAGGCATTCTCGGCAGCAAATAGGTAAACTGCCTGCTGTATCGCTCACTGCGGCTGGCACCGATATATTCCAGCGCCAGGCCGAGATTGCCGTTAATGAGGGCATCGTTCATACCGGACCAGTGGTCCTCCAACTGAGAGAGTATGCGCGCTTCTGAAACTACACTGACAACCTGGGTCAGGGTATACTGGATGCCATCAGCAACCGTCACGATTGCTGTTGGATAGTAGATACCCTCTGTCTCATAGATGTATAACAGATCCCTCTCGAAGTCTTCGACCAGGGTCTCGTCGATAGCTCCATCGCCCTCGTAGTCGATATCGATCTGAGTGATAGGACTCTCACCTTCGTTGATCAGGCTGAGCCTGCTCTCCAGTGGTAGTAGGCCATTGCTTTCATATAAGAATGATTTAATCGGACTCGAACCGATGCGATTAACTGTCAGGCTCTGGCTGACCTGCTGGCGACCCAGGGTCGTCGCCAGGACCTCTATTACATTCTCCCCCTCTTCAAGCGGTATCCTCGCAACGAATTCACTGCCATAGGGTTCTCCCCCTCTCTCTGCAACAATGCCGTTAACAGTGACGCCTATACTTGCCGGTCCATTCACAGTGCCCTTTACGATGAGGAATTCCGATTCGTTGTCCGCTCCATCTATCGGCTCCGTAATGTTTATCTCAGGCGGATCCTGTCTGAGAGGATCATCGGGATAAAAATCAGCGTCATTATTAACCCCATCACCATCCCTATCCAGATCTACAGAGTCACCGGTACCATCGCCATCGAAATCATAGGCTTCGCTTGGATCATTGGGAAAGTGGTCATGGTCATCACTCACGCCATCAGCATCGATGTCGCCATCGGTCAGATCAGGCATAACCCTTACCCTGACCGTATCAACCGCTTCCATACCCCAATCGTTCACGATCATGATTTGAAAAACCAGATCCGCAACATCAGATACTGCGGGCAGGACGACTTCAGTTATCGCTTCATGTGGTTTGGATATCAAAGCCTGAGAACCCTCCAATTGCACCCAATGTACCTCCTCTATCACGCCGTGAGGATCATAACTACCTGAGCCGTTTAGCGTTATCAAGGTTCTTTCTGCACTTTCTTGATCCGGTCCCGCATCAGCCGTCAATTCGGCACCCTGAGGTAGTAGATAGACCTTTACCGGATCGACATCTGTCACAGCCCGGTTATTGGCAACGTAAACAATCTTAGTCAGGCCAAAAAGCAATTCCGCGCGTTCTGTTACAGGTGGAGCCGTGAAAGATAGGGTCCAACCATGGCTCTGGTCCAACTCAGCAGGAGGACCCGCAAGTTGTAACCAGTAAATATTAGCACTATCATCCTCACAGCCTGTGATCAGGTTGCATTCCGCGGATTCATAGGGCTCTCCTGTTATAGTCACCTGAGATCCCGCCTGCGCATAGATATCGTCACCGGCAGTAAAGATGCCTGCTTGATAGTCAGGAGTAACAACCCAAAAGGGTAGGTCTTCTGGAAAACGCGTGTCAGTGCCATAAAGATCCGTCACACTGAGCTCGATCCCGACACTCGTCAAGCCGTTGAACGTACTGCTGTCCGGTAACTGCACCCTTGGCTGAACCGTATTATCCAGGAATGTCACTGTAGAACCATAGTACTGGCTCCATTGGTAGGTTGATATATAATCATTAGGATCAAGATCGTAACTTGATGAAGCATCCAATTGAATGATGCTACCCGCCAAGCTTAAAATTGGCTCGTGTTTGAAGTTTGCATAAGGTTCTCGATTTACAAAATAGACCTGATGCCTTACATAATCATCGTCCTTATCCCCTTCGTTATCTGTTACCGTCAAAAGAAACCGGTATTCGATAGGGTTCGCGCTTGTCGCTGAGCCATCAAAAGGTTGGGGTACAAATGACGTACTTGAACTGGCAGGATTGGCAATATCTACTTTTGGCCCCGAAAGCTGTTGCCATTGATAAGATACAATTGAACCATTTGTATCTGCACTGCCACTACCTTTGAGTAACAGAGAATCGCCTATTTCATAATATTTGAATGGCGTTTTATAGTGTTTGCCAGCTTCGGCGTAAGGTGGATTATCGGTCGTATTCGAATATGGATTGAACGTGATAACCACATCATCGATAGCTACAGCACCTTTGTCATCTGTCACTGTCAAACGAAGTGTGTAATCACCTTGTTCATAAAGGTATGCATGATTTATTGGATACTGATCGTCACCTCTGAAAGCTCCAACGTAACCTGATGAATCGATAACCGACCATTCATAGGAGACGATTTCTCCATCCTCATCATAGCTGCTTGAACCGTCAACAAAGATAAAGTTTTTGCTCGAACTGATTATTCTATCCTCACCCGCAATAGCGACTGGTGGGATATTTGGGGGGAGGTCCTCCGGATTAACAACATGCACGATAACCGTGTTTGTCGCTGGCAGACCAAAACGATCTTCAACCCTTACTTCATAGATCAAATCAGTCGCAACATCAACTGATGGCGCCAATATCCTGACTTGTTCACGGTATTGTCTGTATTGCATTAGCGCTGAGGGTCCACTGATCTGACGCCATTGATAACCAGTTGAACTTAAAAAACCATCTTCTTGTTGGAACGAAAAAAATCGAGAGGCATCCAAAACATGATAACTACCTTCAGCGATGGTTATTTCATCTACCGGCAAGGGTTGAGGTGGTAAGTTAGCCAGCACCAATATAGCGACCTCATCAGATGAACTTAAACCACCATCATCGGTAACTGTAAGTCGAAAGCGAAGCTCCGTGTCCTGATCAACCTCGGGCATGTAAACGCTGAAATAGGATCTCGCTGCGTTTGTTGCGCTAATATCGATTGCTGGACCTGAGATTTGCTCCCATAGATAACTAACAATTGAGCCATCACTATCACTACTGGATCTACCATCAAATAGATGGTAGCGTGTCTCTAAATGCGTAGCATCTTGACCAGCATCGGCTATCGGGGGCTGGTTATCACCTCCTTCAACAGCAATCTGTTCATCATCTGTTACCTGCGCTGTAACAACCTGATCGGAACCGGCATTTACAATTAGCGCTGCATTTAGCTTGCTAACAGCAAAAACCAGGCATGTAAAACATATCAAAGAGAAATATGGTAACGAACATGAAGAGAAACGGGCTGAATATTTGATCATCCTTGTTCACCTACTGACATTCCATACTTAATAACTACAGCAATCCACGAAAAAGTAGGCTTACTGGAAATGTTATTGCATCATTACACGGCTCATTTGGAACATATCATTGCAATTATTGATCTAAATGATGCAGATCAATTAATGATGCATTCACTAATCAATCTCTCTCACCTTTTATTACTAAATAGTAAGTTGGTCACAGTTTGCAATGAAACAACGACTTAAAGCAGTGATTCAAACAAATCATGGTCTTCGATTAATACAAGGAGTTGTTCGAGTTGCAAACTACCTTTTGCATCCACCCTTTTTTGTGACTCCCGGATTAGTCTGGCTCTGTAATCCTTACACAATTCCAGAACCTCTTCCCGGCTGAAATTCTGTTTGACCTGCTTTTCTATTGCACCAGATGCTTCGCCGATAATAAGTGTCACCTCGGCCGAACGCCTAATCATTGCATTGGCACCGGTACCCTCTTCAGAGGCGGTCAAAGGACCTGTCTTGGTAAATCGCTTGCCCTGATATTCGAATTGCTGACCAATCTTAAGTTGCGGAAAACGCATGTCTGAACCTGATAAAACCTAAATCAATTGCAAGGGTAAAAAAAATTATTCCCATTCAAACAGAAAATGTTATCTCATCAACCGTTGCAAAACCGTAGCTAACAATCCCGCTGGTGGAAAATGTGCACTGTCGATGGGAATCGTTCTTTCGAGTTCCGAGTCGGTTAAGGGCTGAAGACTTTCCTGTTGCAGCTTGAGTACCGCAAGATCAGCTTCGGAGGCGTCCCCTCCCCGTTCACATCTCTCACGGATGCGATCGACCAGCAGAGATTGTTGTGCCTGGCAATCGACAATCACCATTGGCGCTTGCTGGCTCTGCGCCAGTTGCACAAACAGCTCCCGCTGCCATTGCGCCAGAAAGGTGGCGTCGATAATCACGGAAAAACCCGAGCGCAGCAACATCTTTGCCATCCCCGCAAGATGGTTATAGGTTATTCGCGATGCCCGTTCGCTATAACGTTCGTTAGAAAGGCCGTCTTCACTCCGGTCGGGAAAAAGGCGCCGGCGTTCCACATCCGATCTTATCCTGATCGCCATCAACTGCTCTGCCAACCAGCTACTGACGCTACTCTTACCCGAGCCGGAGACCCCATGGGTCAAGATCAACGAGGCTGGCGGATGACGGATCACCGACTCCGCCAAACTGAGAAAGCTACGGTACTCTTCCAGTTGTTGCTCCCACGCTTCATGCTGTAATCCCGATTGCATGGCCCGGATGGCACTGACCTTGGCTCGCACCATGGCGCGATAGAGAAGATAGAAGCGCAACATGGGCAGACCGGCATAATCGCCGGTCTGCTCAAGGTAACTGTTCAGCAACTGAGCAGTGGCAGCATTCATTCCGCGATGCTGAAGATCCATAAGCAGAAAAGCGAGATCGCTGAGGGTATCTATCCAATGTAGATTCGGATTAAATTCGATGCCGTCAAAGAGTGTGATCTCTCCTTCGAAACGGGTGATATTCCCCAGGTGTAGATCACCGTGGCATTCACGGATATGGCCCGCATCATAGCGCTCCTGCATGATGGGTTGCAGGACCAAACTCTGTTGCTCGGACCAGGTCTCCAGGGCATTCAGGCGCTCTATCTCGAACAACGGCTGTTTCAATCCACGTATCAATCGGTAATTCTCCTGAATAGGTCGATTGATATGCTCTGGGGTACCGTAGGGCATGCCGTGATCTATGCAGGCTACCGATAGATGGAAGTCAGCCAGTAAACAAGCCAGACGATCGATCTGTTCTCTATCCGGCAGGGTCTGGCTGAGCAGGTCCCGCTGTATGAAACGACGCATTTCAACGGCATATTCGAATATCCCCTCTTGGGCATTGACCTGGGGATTTTCAACCGTTCCGCCTATACCCACCACACCAAGATAGAGATTTGGCGCCAAGCGACTATTGAGCCGCAACTCCTCCTCGCAACACTGGCGTCGCTTATCCAGGGTTGAGAAGTCGAGAAATCCGAGGTTGAGGGGCTTTTTGATCTTATAAACCCGCTCATCCACCAGTAGTAGATGTGAGATATGAGTTTCGATATGTTCGACCTTGCCATGGGGAAAGCCAAAACATGTAGGACAATCAAGCAATTGCGCTACCAGGCGCTCTTGCACATTTGCATCATCATGATTCAGGGTCATGCTCGTTATATATATCCTTGACTAAATATTAGGTAGTGCTAATATTGCTTCTGATTTTTTTTCAGGCGGTTACCGCAATGACTCATACCATTAATGGCACATCCTGAACCCGCTTATAGGGATGTGACAGATGGATAAACATAGATAGTTTAGAGGCAAATCCATGAATATCGACCGAATAGTTTTCGCTTTTGCAGGTATTGTCATTCTGCTGAGTGTAGCGCTTTCTCACTACCATCACCCCTACTGGCTCTTCTTGACTGCCTTTGTCGGACTCAATCTTTTACAATCCGCTTTCACCGGGTTCTGCCCATTGGCGTCTATACTAAAAATGATAGGCAAACAGAGCGGTTCCGCATTCTGATCATATTCCATAGCTCATTCAAGAGCATTTGATCCCACGCATTTGGTTGGCTAGGCGCATGGATGCGCCAAAAACACCCTAACCGCTTACCTCTTCATCCACATCCACCGGCTCTGCCCGCAGATCGTGTGCCGTCGCGGCAGTGACCCGCACCTCAATGAAATCCCCCGGCTGCAGGTCCCAGGCACCGGGAATGAATACCCGACCGTCGATCTCCGGGGCATCCGCAGCACTACGAGCCACCACCTGTTTCTCTCTGACCTCGTCAACCAGAACCACCAGCTTGCTACCGATCTTGGCCTGTAAGCGCTCGCGGCTGATCTCCGCCTGTACCTGCATAAAACGGGCACGACGCGCCTCCTTGACCTCGTCCGGCACTGCATCCGGCAGATCATTGGCCTGTGCCCCTTTTACCGGTGAATAGGCAAAGCAACCCACCCTGTCGAGCTGCGCTTCGCGAAGAAATCCCAGGAGCTCTTCAAATTCCGCTTCTGTCTCACCGGGAAAACCGACGATAAAGGTACTGCGCAGGGTCAGATCCGGACACTCCCGGCGCCAACGCTCAATCCTGGCCAACACCTTTTCGGTGGCCGCCGGCCGCTTCATGGCTTGCAGAACCCGTACATTGCCATGCTGCAGCGGCATGTCGAGGTAGGGCAGGATGTGGCCCTGCGCCATCAACGGGATCAGATCATCCACATGGGGATAGGGGTAGACATAGTGCAGTCGTATCCAGGCCTGCAATTCACCGAGAGCCGTGGCTAAAGAAGCAAGCTTGGTTGCGACCGGCCTGCCCTGCCAAAAATCGGGCCGATATTTGATATCCACACCATAGGCACTGGTGTCCTGGGAGACCACCAACAATTCCCTGACACCCGACTCCACCAGCCGTTCTGCCTCAAGCATGATCTCGCCGAATGGGCGGCTCACTAACGGCCC
>JASFJX010000170.1:0-6832 GCA_050119385.1 Candidatus Thiodiazotropha sp.
AGGGCTCCAGGAAATCGATTCCTGTAGCTGGGATGAGTTGTTCGAGTCTTTTATAGATTGACAACAGGGACCTAGGCGCAAATTGTGCCTTGTTTACGTCCCCGAGAGTGGGTTCACCATCAATGGAAAGCACCACCCCGCCAACATTGTGCTTTTGTATGCTGAATCCAGCGTTTGAATCAGCCTTGTTGAAAATATCGATGGGTAGCCGGGAAGCGAACTTTGGACCGAGATAGTTCCACCAGCCGATAGTACGCAGGTTGTCGCGCCAGTACGAAGTGTTCAGATTGAGTTCGTCACCAATATCCACGATTGGGAAGCGTTTTGACAGATAGTAGATATCCCTATATCCGTCTACAAATCGCCCGTCGAACTGCAGTGGAGGTACAAAACGATTTACCAGGATTGCCCAGCTCAGTTTTGTATCGATTTCTAAAAGACTTTGCTTGGCAAGCTCCAGCAGGTTTTTATGTATCGAGTAATGAAGGCGAACAGAAACCCCAAACACGTCGTTTTGCGCTTTAAGCCAACCGATAGAGACCGTGAGAGATGTAGATGGAGCTCCTGATTTTGTCAGTTCACCATAAAAAGTCGTTGTACTCCAGTGTATGGACTCCGGGTGGTTCGAAGTCAGAGTCGATAAATCTTCCAATGCCGTCCCAAGCCTGTCGGTATTCGTCATCACCATCTCATACGGCTTATCTCCAAAAACATAGTGATGTGTGAGTTTGGGTTCTGCAAAGGCATAGAGGCGTCTCAACACTTTTTGAACGCATTCGGCAGTGTGTCGAGGACCCACCTCGAACATAAATTCCAAACTCGGTTGAATATTGACTAAAAAATTCATGCTAGCAGATTATAGAGTGTCGGTGGGTCAAAGTTATGCGGTTCTATTTTCGCTTCCTCAATCAGTATGGCTTCTGCCCACTGGCGAAAAGGTGTTAGTTGATTGCTACTGCCCAGTATTTTTAAAATTTCCAAGCGTAATTCTTCTTTCTTACCTACCCACAGATAGCGTGAGAGGGTATCTAATAAGCTGATACCGAATTCGGCCGATTCACCAGCATAAATCTTAAACTCCTGCTGATCCCATGCACTTTTTTGCTCAGCTTGCAGCTTTTCTATTTCGCAATCAGTTTGATCCATAAATGTTGCGTAGGCATGTCCAATCTCCTGTAGCCTCGGGAGTGCCTCAATAATACCTAAATGACGAAGTACGACCGCGGTATCCTGGTTTCTTAGCGAAAGTAAAATTGTAGACCACGCCATACCAAAGACACCCTGACGACTAAGCCTGGAAAATTCATCCATCCAGGTGTTTACTTGGGTTGCTATGCTTGTTCCGAGTGAGCGTTCCAATGTTGTTGAGAACAGGCCTAGCTGATACCTCATCACCGAGGCCTCATGTATGACATAATCAGGAGTGTCTTCCAGGGCCTCGCTACTTCGTCGGTAATCAATGAGTGGGTTGCGTGCGCTATCGCTACAAACAACGATTTCGTCAGCACTAAGCTCAAGCTCGAAATAACGACCCCAGCTTGGGCGTAGTAAATCCAGACTCAGCAGGCTGAGGGCATATTCAGCTTTTGCTACAGCAGAACCAATCTCTGCGTAACTGTAATTCTTTGTAGATGGTGTGTGGGTCTGATCGTTCATGATAGTTTAAATAGGGCTCGCTTGCGTCGGCCATAGGGGAGGGATCATACGGATTATACGACTAATTACGATAATTGTGACCACTAACCCTCCCGCTTTTGCTGCACTAGAGGCCCAGGATGGACCATCCGGATCTGGTGCTGTTGGTTTACCCGGCCCCAATTCAGGCACCTGCTTAGCGTATTGTCGTGCATTGGGCGGCAGGTCGTCATCATCACAATTATTTTTTTTCCAGCGATCGAGATCTTCTTGTAATTTCTCCTGTTGCTTTTCGTATTCATTTAGGTGGTTTGTGGCAAACTTCCCGCCCCTGTTCCCCGGGTTTTCTGCATACTCACGCCAACGAGTAGCTAAACCCTGCATACCTTGAGGACGCCCACCTTTTGGAGTAGGTGGGCGAACTCTGTACAATTTTGTATTAATCGCATTCCAGATCTTTTTGCACTTTTCGCTTAAGTTGTCAGGAGGAAGATCCGGTTGGATTTCTCCTGATTGATTAACTGTATTGCGGTGATTGTGGAACATCTTGTCCGTGAGCCGGCAAGCGGGTTTGCCTTCAAAGAAGACATCGAAGGAGTGGCTGATCCAATCCGCCTCGGCCATATTGGTACCCGAGACCACGCCCCCCATGGTACCGGGTTCGTCGAAGACGGAGACAGCAAATTCACTGCCGAGATTGGCGATCATGTTGCCACCGTCGGCGAAGCAGGTGGTGGTGCCCTTAACCAGGTCCTTTGAGTAGGCCTCGTTCTCGTAAGGTTTTGGTTTGCCTTTGTCTGGGGTTTTACAGACATCGGGTAGGGTGTTGTGGCTGATGCCATCACTACCTTTATGGCAGAGTGTCAGGTTGTTGATGTTTATCGTGATGGTCATAAGATTACGCAGTCTCCCTTTCACTTCCGTGCAGCGTCAGGGCACCCCGCAGGGAGTCGTCACTGCTGGCCAGGAGCAGATGGTCGGCCCCGTCGGGACGTTGCCAGCAGGCCCAGGCGGCCAGTGCTGTGTGGGTGATGACGCTGGCAGCTCCCAGATCGCCACCGACCAGGGCGGGGGTGTGGCGTGTATGCTCAGGATCTAACTGGTCGGCCAGGCGCAGGGCGGTAAAACCGTATTCGTCGGCCCGGTAGGGCTCTCCGTTGCAGTCGTGGCTGAGGTGTTTTACCGGGAACTGTTTGTATTGATTGTCGTTGGCAATGGCCTGCTGGGCCACCGCCGTGAGGCCCTGGCCTATACAGGGTTCAGGCTGGTCGAAGGTGCGGGGCTCTTCGCCAACAGCCGTGCCGCTGATGTAGCACCAGGCGGAGAGGTCTCGGCGGCGGCTCAATACCAGGGCGGCGGCGCCTTCTCCGGGTAAGCGGCCATAGGGGTTGGCCCTTGGGTTGCCTTCATAGATTTTTTTGGCCCCATGGATCAGGTCCTGGTTCTCCAGCCAGGTCAGGGTTTCGGGCCCCACCAGGCTATCCACCGCCAGGATCAGGGCGATCGATTTAGGATCAGCCGCACAAGCTTGGGTGGCCGCCTCAATGGCCTTGATGCCACTGGCGTGGCCGCCAAATATTGCTTCCACCCCTTGCAGTTCATAGGGCCAGCTGTCCAGGGTAGGCAGCAGGGCGTGGGCCAGATCCTTGGGGACACCGGGGCGGTTGGGATCGGGCAGGACCAGCCAGGCCTGCCAAGGGGCCTGTTGCAGTGATTTTTCGGGTAGGTGATCGAGCCGGGTCTGCAGGTCGATCAAAACCGCTTCGGTCAGGGCCTGCCAGCGCGGGAGACCAAAACCGGTCTCCGGGTCGTTGAAGTAGCTGGCGGTGACCCGTTGGCCACATCGGTCCACATAGAAAGGGTGGCGACGCACCTTTGAGCAGTTTGTGCGCAGGGCCAGGTCGGCCAGGGCGATGTCGGGACCGGCGGGGAAGACACAACTGGCGGCATTCAAGGGGATCATGCCTGGACCGCCTGGGGCTGTGATTGATCCGGCATATCCAGGGGGCGTTGCTTCTCCCGGATGATGGTGCGCTCGAGCAGGTTGACCTTGGGGTGGCAGGGCAGGGCCATATGGTAGACGACACTGATCCGGGGGTAGTCCGGTTCTAGGATCAGGGTGTGGATTTTGGCACGGCTGTGTTCTCGGCTCTGGTCGTAGAAACGGGTCTCGAAGCCTAGGCTGAGCCTGGGGATCTCGGTGATCAAACGCGAATCGGGACAGAAGCCGGGCTGGGTCAGATTGACGAAGCTGACCGGCTCTCCCCCCTTGAGGTGGTGCGTGAGTTGTTGTTCGGGCGGTGCGATGCGCCAGAAACGGGGATCCATGTCTTCCGGCGGCAGGGGGCGGCGCTGTTTGTGCCACTGCTCGTCATAGGTGCCCGCGTAGCGGCTGCGCCAGGGCCAGTGGGCGGGTACTGCACCAAATCCCATCACAGGGGGACGTTCATGGGGCCGACGCAAAGGCTTTTTGATCGTCTCGATATTGGGCATGGACCAAGGGGTATTGTCGTCCTTGGGTTTGATCAGGCCGCAACCGGTGGGATTGCCTGTGGTATTGGCATTTTCAGGATCATCACCGCCCACTGCCTTGGTGTAGTTGAGGGACATCCGGGTAAACGGTTCGGGCTTGCCGGGCTTGTAACCGGCAACGCCCTTGCGCCAGAGGCGATCCCCATAGACATTGGCGGTGCGGGTCAGCGAACCGACGCGAAAGGCGATGGTCAGCTCCTTAACCGGCGTCCCATCGGGGCTATGGGCATGGCCGTTGAGGATGATATCGGTGCCGGTTTTCGCCGGCCCCAGGTCGCTCTCATAGAGCAGAAAACGATCGGTGGGATCTTTTTGTGGACCGGAGTAGACCGGGACTTGCTCATCGGCGATCCGGGTGGCGCCGTCGGCCAGGATCTCGTAGGTCGCCTTGAGCGCGACGAGCCACACCTCGGCCCCTTCCCGGTCGCGGATCCAGCCTTGCCCGGCGGCATAGGGGGTGCGGTTGTCCAGTTGCCACATCGTTGATCGAGGCTCAGTTGAGTTCGATCCGCCCACCAGCGAGGCGGTTGACCCCTTCGGCATCGCTCAAGATATATTCACCGCGCAACACGATTTTGCCGTTGGGATAGAGGGTGATGCTCGACTTGCCGCAACGCAGGGTCAGTTTGCGATCGGCATCGATGAGGAGTTCGTCCTCTGTGGTTTTGACCTGGGTTATCGAGGTGTTGTCCTCGACGGCCCTCTCTAACGGCATTTTATCCATTGGTTTGTTTAACGTTTCAACCATTGAGGCTCTCCGCAGATAGTGCGAGGTGGTGGTGTTGGTGCGAGGCCGGAGCGCGCCAGGGAAAGCGTCGACCCCGTTGTAAAATTTGCTGATGCCAAGCCGCCTGGGGCCGCCAGGCCAGGCGGCCTTGGCGCAAGATCTGATGTAAGTTGTCGAGTTCTCTCGGATGTCCGCCCAAAAAGCGCTGGCGGGTTGACCCTTGGTCGGTCTGTTTGCGCCACCATTTCTCAAAACGCGCCCGCTCTGGCCAGGGCAGACCCGCATCCGGATCGGGGGGCGGTAGGGCGTCATCCCCTGGATTGGCCTCAGGGGGGGTGGCCTGTGGCGGTGCATCCGCCTGCCAGCCATCGTGTACCGGATGGGAGCCGGTCAACGATCCGATGACGGCAGCCGCCAAGCGGGCCTGTTGTGGGTTGTCCAGCCGCTCACTCAACAGGGGGATGGCCGCGGTCTCCCCTGTCCAGCCCAATGCTTCCAGATAGAGGCGTTGTCGGTTTTCATCGACCTCCAGGGCCTCCAGCAGATCCTGTCCCTCGGAACAGGGTATGGTCAGTAGCTTTCTGGCCGCGTTTTCACTAACGGTTGAGCGGCTATCCAGCGCCAGATCTCGCAGTATGGGTAGCAACTCGCGCCGGGAGCGGGTGGGCCCTAACACGATCAAGGCTTCCGCGGCCGCCAGGCGCAGTCCGGGGTGGGCGGCTTCGAGCCACTCACTCGCCTTGATCGTCCATTCGGCTTCACCCCGGGAAATACCACAGCGCAGCGTGGCCGTGGCGACCCGGGCATTATCCGATAGCCCTTCGATCCAGGTTGTGATGGCTTGTGGCGCTAGGGCCACATCATGGTGCGCCAGGGCCGTCAGATAGAGCCGATGGTAACTCTCGTCGTGGTTCGGCCAGCGATTCAAGTGGGTGTGGCATGCCGCCCAATCCACCCAGGTCAATGCGGCGGCGTAAGGCTCGATGAAGTTGGGCATGCCCTGAACCAGCCCGATGCAGGCTTGTGTCAACGAGGTGTCTTGCGTTGTCAGGGCCAATAGGGCCAAGGTAAACAGCTCATCATTCAACAGGGGCTCTTTGAGTCTCTCCAGGCCCTGCGGGCATGCGTAATCTTTCAGCAGCACCAAGGCTTCCAGGTAGGCGTGGATATGTCCGTCCCATTCAGTCAGGTCATTGAAGTCATGATGATAGGAGGCAATCAGTTTGTTACGCCGACGCCAAGCCAGTGCGAGCCGGTCGAAGTAGTAGGTGGCAAGATCGTTCGAATTGGCACGGCTCAGCCGTGCGCCATGCCAACCGCGCTGTTGCGCCGAGTCCGCGTCAACGGCTGACTGGGGTGATGACTGGCATGCGTCACTCATGAACACTCTACCCATTAATTATTATGAATATTGGTGGCCTTATTGGTGATGTCACCGCCCGCTTTGACCTGGACATTGTCACTCATGGTGGTGGTGAGGTCTTTGCCATTGAGCGTGATGGTGCCATCGGCCTTCATGGTGAACACAGCCTTGCCCACGGTAATGGTCAACTCATCCGCCACCGTGATGGAATATGAGTTACCCACGTGGGTGGATTTGGACATCCCCACCTGTTCCGCCGACATCAGGCCGACAGTGGTGTTCTTCGCGCCGCCTACCGAGACCTGGTAACCCAGTCCCACCGTCAGGGCCTTGGCCATGCCGATGCTCTCGGCTTTTGCCTTGGAAACAGTTTCTGATTTGTTACCGCCGATACTCACGCTCTCGTTCTTACCCACGGTCTCGTCGCGGTTCTTACCGATGCTGATGGACTCGTTCTTGCCTACGGTCTCGGTGCGATTGTTGCCAATGGAGATGGTCTCGTCCTTCCCCACATCCTCGGTCCGGTTGTCCCCGATGGAGATAGTCTCGTCGTGATCGACCCGTTCCGTGCGGTT
>JASFJX010000171.1:0-6817 GCA_050119385.1 Candidatus Thiodiazotropha sp.
GGAGAGTTCGGTTGCCTTCTGGTTGAGGCGGTCTTTTACCTTGTCCCATAACAGCACCTGTTGCAGGGCGGACTCGACAATCTCGTTTTCGTCGGCTTTGGATGATTTTCCATTTGTTGTATGTATTCGGTGGCCGAACAGAATATTGTCCCGAATCGATATAGGTAAGGGATTTGGCCGTTGGAAGACCATGCCGATCTGTTTGCGTACCTGAACAAGCTCCACGTCAGGATCATAGATATTCTTGTCCATGACATCGATATTGCCTTCGATGCGCACGTAACCAAGTCGTTCGTTGATGCGGTTGATACTGCGTAGAAATGTCGACTTACCACAGCCGGAGGGTCCGATCAGGGAGGTGATCATACCATTGCGGATGTTGAGATCCACATCATAGAGCGCCTGAAAAGTCCCATACCAAAGATTGAGTTTGCTGGTTTTAATGGCAAGCTCGGGTGCTGGCTCGTTGATTGCATTTGCTGTGACATTCATGGTTTGTTTACACGCGTTTTTTTACAGTTAGTGCCTAGCCGAATTTACCTTCGATATAGTCTTGGGTTTTCTGATCTGCTACTTCACCGTTGAATAGGTCTTCGGTTTCGCCGATCTCTATACATTTGCCTTCGAGAAAGAAAGCGGTTCGATCGGCAAGTCGCCTGGCCTGCTGCACCAGGTTTGTGACCAGAATGATGGTCATATCCTTTTTCAGCTCTTTCAGCACATCCTCGATGCGCATGGTGGTTACCGGATCCACGGCGATGGAGAATTCATCCAGCATCAACAGGTCGGGATCCTGGGAGAGTGCGCGGGCGATGGTAAGCCGTTGTTGTTGACCGCCGGATAATAGGCTGCCAAGGGAGTTGAGCCTGTCCTTGACCTCGTCCCAGAGCGCGGCCCGGGTTAGGCAGCGTTCGACGATGACATCCAGTTCCGACTTTTTCTTGATGCCTCTCAGGCGTGGCGATAGAGCGACATTCTCATATATGGTCAGGGGTAGTCCGACCGGCAGAGGGAAAACAACCCCGATGCGACTGCGCAGGGCATAGATATTTTTCAACTTATGCACATCCAGCCCGTTGAAAAGAATCTGGCCCTCTACCCTCATGTCGGAGTTGAAGGTGTCCATGCGGTTCAGGGCCTTGAGAAAGGATGTCTTACCGGCGTTCGCGGGGCCGATGATGCCGAAGATCTCATGTTCACGCACCGCCAGGTTGACCCCGCTCAGGGCTGGCGTGGTGCCGTACTTGATGGTTACATCATTAACCTGAAGTTTGATGGGAGGTGCACTAACCGGGCCCTCAGCCAGCGTTTCCGATGCTGTTGTATTGAGGCTCATGTCTACCATTTCTTTTTACCTCGTAGATACATGCGGAATGCGATGGAGATACTGTTCATCAGCAACACCATGGCGATCAACACCAGGGCGACACCGAATGGCAGGTTCTCCGGTACCCCGGGTACTTGGGTAGCGACGACGAAAAGATGCAGTGAAAGCGCCATGGTTTGATCGAAGATGCCTTGCGGTAAAAAAGGTAGAAAGAAGGCGGCGCCGGTGAACATGATAGGGGCGGTTTCGCCGGTGGTGCGTGATACCTCGAGAATGACGCCGGTGAGTATGCCGCTTACCGCGTTCGGTAGTACCACCCGTCGTATGGTCTGCCATCGGGTGGCGCCCATGTTCCAGCATGCCTCCCTGAATGCCTGGGGCACGGCGCGTAAGGATTCTCTGGTGGAGACGATCACCACGGGCAGTGTCATGATGGCGAGGGTCAGACTGGCCGCCAGGATGCTGGTGCCAAAGCCGAAAAAGATGACGAAGGCGCCTACCCCGAATAGGGCATGCACGATGGATGGCACCCCCGCCAGGTTGATGATGGCGAGCTGAATAATCCGTGTAAACCAGTTGTCACCGGCATACTCGTTGAGATAGATGGCAGCCGCCACGCCGAGGGGCACGGAGGCCAGCAAGGCAACGGCGACGATCCACACCGTACCCAGCAGCGCGGGAAAGATACCCCCCGCAGTCATACCATTGGTTGGGTCGGTAAACAGAAAGTCAATGGAGATGATGCTGCCCCCTTTGGCAATCAGCGTGCCCAGTATGATGATGACCGGTACCACCAACAGAATAGTCATCATGAGGAACAGGACACGGAACAGGTTCTGAACCCTTTTATTCCGTGCGTTCAGTGCAGATTCGGCGAACATTACAATTTAACCCTTACGAATACCACGGACGATGAGATCCGCGGAGAGGTTGATCAGGAAAGTGATGATGAAAAGGAAGATTCCGATTGTGAACAGCGCTTGATAGTGAGGTGATCCGACAGCGGTTTCTCCCAACTCAGCAGCAATCGTCGCGGTCAGTGCGCGTACCGGATCGAACAGGCTGTCGGGGATATTCACAGCATGTCCGGTAGCCATCAACACCGCCATGGTCTCGCCAAAACCGCGGCCAACTCCCAGCAGGACGGCGCCTAGCAGGCCGTTTTTCGCCGCCGGCAGGACGGTTTTGAAGATGACTTGCCACCGTGTGGCACCCAGTGCCTCTGCCGCCTCGCGATAGCGGTCAGGCACCGCTTTCAGTGCATCCTCCGCAATGGAGGTCATGATCGGTGCCGCCATCAAACCCAGAATGATGCCGGCGTTGAGTACATTCAAACCCACAGGCACATCGAACAGGTCGATAATCAACGGATTCATGATGGAGAGACCGATAAAGCCCCAGACCACCGAGGGGATGGCGGCCAGCAGTTCCACCAGGATCTTTAGGGACTCTCTCAGCTTGCCAGAGGCAAATTCACCGATAAAGATAGCTGCGCCAAGGGAGAAGGGGATGGCCACCACCATGGCCAGGCCGGTAACACTGGCGGTGCCCGCCACCAGGGCGAGAATGCCATACTCGGGGGCATCCTCATCGGAGGGTTCCCAGAAGGGTGAGAGGAAAAACTCCCTGAAACTGAAGTCCTCCAGTAGAAAACCGAAGCCTTCCAGGGTGATGAATAAGAAAATGCCTATGATGAAGACGATTGCCGAGATACCCGCGATGAAGACCAGGGACTGGACCAGCTTGTCGATATACCAGTCTAGGTTGCGACGGTCGAAGTCCGCCACTATCGACTGTTGTATGTTATGCATCTCTGACATCTCAGACTGCTCCTTCACCACGAAGCAATTCCATCAAGTCCTTAATTAGTATTGCCAATTCACGATAGATCGAATCGTATTCATGGATATCCTCATCCTCCGGGATTTCACCCAGTCCCCACTCCAGGGCCGATGTATGAAAGGGGAGACGCGGTAGATAGGAGGAGATCTCTCCCTGTAGAGAAACGATCACATGTTGCTCGGCTATCTCCTTGGGTGTTAGCTGTTCGATGGAGGTCGGTTTGGCGTCGCCGTAATCGATGCCTTTTTCCTGCATAAATTTGACCAGGCTCGGGTTCAGGGCTTGGGCCTGTATTCGCCCGGCACTTCGATAGTTGCCAACAGTCGGGTGATTGATTCGGGCAATGGCTTGTGCCAGTTGGCTCAGGCTGCTGTTGTCTTCGTCGACAAAGAGTATGTTGAAAGTCTTCGGTGATTTCTGTTCTCCGGTAACAGCGAACACCGTATCTTCACAAAGGTTCTTGGCTTGGTCCGCAACCCGCTTGAGTTGTGTGAAAACGACAAAGATTGCGAGTATCTCTTCAACCTTGGTACGCTCATCATTTGCCATCATTTCCGTGTAGACAACATCAAGGTTATGCTCCATCTCTTTCGCCATTGTCATGGTGCTTTTGGCACTATCGGCGTTGAGTTCGGTAAAGGCATCGATAGCCAGCTGCAGCATATCCATGGTTTCACTGGCAATGCGATCGAGTTCTTTGCCCAGGCCACCTGTGGGCGGTTGTGACAACCGGGCCCCTTCACGGGCAATGGTGACGGCATAATCGCCGATTCGTTCCAGCGCGATGTTTGCACGTATCACCGAGGAGAGAAGCCGCAAGTGTCCGCCACTTGGAATGTGGACGGCAAAAAAACGGTGGCAGATGCGGTCGATTTCCCGCATGCAACGATTGATCGGGTTGTCATTCAACACCGTGATGTAGGCGAGTTTTTTATCCCCTGTCTGCAGTGACGTTACCGAATTACTGACTGCTTCCCGTACCTGAGTGCCCATTTTCGCCACACGATCGTGGATGTTGTTAAGGTCGCGTTCCAGTCGTTCTTCGAGGTGTGACATTATCTAATGCTCCACTTTGCATGCTGTCATGAATGACAACCTATTCCCAAGCTATCCAAATGCATCGATCTCCCGATCCGGCTGCGTAAATAGGCAAACTGGATCGGGATCTCGTGATATTAGTCGCAGCTCACGCTTCGTACTGGTGCGTATCCCTTTTTCTTCAGGATACACTGGCCCGCGTCGCTCTTTACCCAGTCAAGATAGGCTTTGATCGCTCCCTGTGGTTCGCCATTGGTGTACATGAAGAGTGGCCGTGCGATAGGGTAGCTGCGGTCACTGGCTGTCTTGACACTCGGCGAGACACATTTTTCGCCATTCTGGGAGATACAGGCCATTTTGATGTGGTCTGTGGCGTAGGCTAAACCGCTATAGCCGATGGCGCACGGCGTCTTTTCCACCAGATCGACCACATCCTTCGAGCCGTGCATGTCCAACGTGCCCTGGCGGTACTTGCCTTTCTTTCCAAGCACTTCCTGCTTGAAATAGGCATAGGTGCCGGAGTTATTCTGGCGGCTTACCACGACGATCTCGCCACCCTTGCAGCCTGGGACTTCCAACCCCAGGTCTGACCAATTTGTGGCCTTTCCGCCTCGACCGTAGATCGATTTCAACTGAGTATAGCTCAGGGTATTAACCGGGTTGTTTTGGTGAATGAAAACCGCCAGGGCATCATACCCGACCACATGCTCCACAGGATTCTGCCCCTTCGATTTTGCCAACTCCAACTCTTTGGTCTTCATCTGACGGCTGGCATTTGCTAAATCAACCGTGCCGTTGATCATGGCGGCGATACCTGTACCCGATCCACCACCGGATACGGCAACCGCCACATTGGAGTCTACACTGCCATAGGCTTCAGCCCAGGCCTGGGCGACATTGACCAGTGTGTCTGAACCTTTGTTCTGAATCACGGTACGGTCTGCTGCTTGTGCCGAAAGTGTAATAAGTAGGCTGCTGGCTGCCATAGTGATGGCGTAAGAGATTTTGTTCATGGTGAACACCCTTAAATAGTTATTGATTAACCCTTAAAGCGAAAAAGTTTGATGTGATTTCTTGTTTTGGTTGTCCAAAATTCGGGGTACCTCGTCATCGCTTTTTCAGCAACTGCATTAAATATTGCAGAGAGGTTACAAATATATTCATAGTTTATTACAGTTTCATGACAGAGGGAGGCCCTTTACAAGAATTTGCTTGTGTCAAGCGATTGGAACAAGGTCCATTATGGTAAATATACCTCATGCAGATAAGGCATCGGCGGTGATTGTTTATGATATGCCGATATGTAGTAGTAGGTTTTTGATGTTTCTAAAAAATAAAGAAAAATCACTTGTTTTCTCTCCCTTTGAAGCAATGGATTCGCAAACGTCTAGAATATAAGTTAACAACGATGCGGGGTGGATTGTGTTTCGACATGGGATATCACTTCTCTGCTTTATCTGTTTAGGGTGTATTGCCTTCAGCCAGCTGAATGCCGAAGAAGAGAGCCGAACAGGACTTCTTTTGGAGATCTCAGGCGCCATAGGGCCAGCGACTGCCGACTATTTGGACCGGGCATTGGATAGGGCTGAACGTGAAGCGATGGAGCTGGTTGTCCTGAAGATGGATACACCTGGCGGCCTGGACACCTCGATGCGGGCTATCATCAAACGCATCATCGCCTCCCAGGTCGCGGTCATCAGCTATGTTTCGCCAAGTGGGGCACGGGCCGCCAGTGCGGGCACTTATATCCTTTATGCCAGCCATATCGCAGCGATGGCTCCCGCTACCAACCTGGGCGCTGCAACACCCGTCTCCTTGGGAGAGTTGCCGAAGACGACACCCCAAAGCGGTAAGTCGGATGATGAGGAGGGGGACGAACAAGTCACACCAAAAGATGCCAAGACGAGTAAAGCTGTCAACGATGCCTCCGCCTACATTCGCGGTCTGGCGGCCCTGCGAAATCGCAATGCCGAATGGGCGGATCTGGCGGTAAGGGAGGCCGCCAGCCTCTCCGCGGAAGAGGCCCTGAAACTGGGTGTGATCGATCTTGTTGCAGCGGACCTGAAGAGCCTGCTCAGGGAACTGGATGGTCGTCAGGTCGAACTGTCGTTTGGTAGCAAGAAACTCAATACCCAGGATCTGCAGATAGAGAAACACTTGCCTGATTGGCAGAGTCAATTGCTGAGCATAATAAGTAACCCCAATCTGGCATATATTCTCATGTTGGTGGGGATCTATGGGCTTATCTACGAATTTGCAAACCCCGGTGCAATAGTCCCGGGTACAGCGGGCGCCATCTCACTCCTACTGGCCCTGTATGCCTTTCATCTGCTGCCAATCAACTATGCCGGTGTTGCATTGATACTGCTTGGCCTGTCGTTAATGGTGGCAGAGGCATTCGTACCCAGTTTCGGCGCCTTGGGAATAGGTGGTGTGATCGCCTTTACCATAGGATCATTGATTCTTGTGGATACGGATCAGCCGGGATTCGGCATATCGCTGCCACTTGTTCTGGTTGTGGCGGTGAGCAGCGCCTTCATTCTGGTCTTTGTCATTGGTATGGCTATCAAATCCCGTCGCAGTCCGATAGTGAGTGGGCGTGAAGAGATG
>JASFJX010000172.1:0-6787 GCA_050119385.1 Candidatus Thiodiazotropha sp.
TAGCAAAAAGTCTGTGAAATCCAGGCAGTCGACGTCCTCAACAGTTACCAAGACCGGTAGTGCTACGTCGTCTGCCTCGTCCGTGCCAACAGAGAGTGGTGTTGCTACCAGTGAAAATACTCCGCTTAAGGAAAAACCGGTAAAAACAGGTAAAAAATTAAGGAAAACTTCAACTAATCGTAAAGAAGACCGCCTATTAACCTCTTCGTAGAATGATAAATCGATCTGTAGGAAAATGCGTATATGATGGAAAAAAAGACAAAAAAGACGCCTGCAACTGGTGGTTCCGCTTTGCCCTACGATGACAATGTGATTTCTGATGATTCAGCCCTTTTTTCACAGAAAGAGTTGCGCGAACTGAGCTTTGAAATTTCATCGCGATGCTTTTCCAATGAACTAGCCCCGCGACTTACTTTGTCGGCTGTTCACCCCTGGCGCATTCACGCCTATTGGCATATCACTTCTACTATGATGAAACAGGCCCTGGAGGCAACCAAAGCACCCCATGCACTAGTGATACGTTTTTCCGACCTGACGCCGGGCCAAATAAGCGAAACCTCTGAAGAGGCCACATTTGATATCGTAGTGGATGGCCTGGATAACAATTGGTATATCGATGTATGGCAACCGGGCAAGCGTTATGTTGCCGAGCTTGGTTTGCGTGGAGCCGATAATACACTGCACCCGTTTGTTCGCTCAAACGAAATCCAAGTGCCACGCGCCGAGCCCAGTCCCAGGTTAGAGTTCAATCTGGCGCAATATAAAGGCGCCAAGCCAATTGTCGAGATACAGGATTTGGGCGAGTCCACCTATTCAGTTGCTCACCTAATCAATTTATTGCCCCCGTTTAAAAGTTTTCCCGATGTTCATTCAGATATGGACAATCAGATACTCAAGGAGCCTGAGTTTCCAAAGGCACCACTTACAAGGGTACAAGCCTGGGCCCTGGAACCAACGATTGAGAATGGAACCCCGACGGCTCGTGAACGATGTAGCTATGGCTCGAGTTTCCCTGCGACCCCAGTTGAAACTATCAATGAATTCTCATCATTTGCAACAACCTGCGATGTACCAATTGACTACAAAGCCGTTCCAGAGTTACCCGAGATCGATCCTAGAACGGTTTCTGAAAGCAACATGGAATTTGCGGCCGCTCGACGGCCCGAGTTTCTTGCACCGGAAGTATCAAGTAGCGGAAATACAGAGAACTCTGCTGACCAGAAAGATGTACAAGCAGCTGCTTTCAAAAAGGTTTATCCAGAGGTTCGTAGCGATAGCAGGCATTCCTCAAGACCCTTGGTATGCAACGAACGCATCGAGAAGATTGATTCATCTATAAGCGTCCCAACTGCGTTTAATGATCATACGAATGAATATCCTCGCGTCCCAGCAGGCCCTGCGCCAAAACCGGTAATCGCGTTGGAAGAAGCTATCGCCGAATCATTTTTTTCGGCAACAAATCACGAAATCGATTTGAGTCTTTCGGTGCAGCTTGAGCTTAGCGGAAAATCCAGCGCTGATCAGGTCTTGACGCTGTTTGGCGAATCTGTCTATGTTGACGAACATGGGCGCTTTTCCGTTCGAATCAAGCTGGATAAAGACCCCCAACTTTCTGCACTATTGAGAGCCCAGCGTAACAATATTATGGAGGATCATTAATGCTGGGATACCACTGTATCGTCCTGCATGCACATCTGCCCTACATTCGTCACCCTGAGTACGACAGTTTCTTCGAAGAAAATTGGCTTTTTGAGGCGATAACTGAAACCTACGTCCCGATTTTCAATATGTTGCGTCGGAAACAACGCAAAGGGCATCGCCAATGCCTGACCTTGTCTTTGTCTCCCACGCTTATAAGTATGTTGGCTGATCCTTTCTTGCAAAAACGCTTTCGCAACCATATGGACAAACTGCGTCATCTTGCTAAGCTAGAGGTGAAACGAACCAAGGACGACCCCCGCTTTTTCAGATTGGCACAGCTATATCAGCAACAACTGGAAACGGTTCACGACACCTATTTCGATGAAATCAATGGCGATCTCATCGGTGCCTTCGTCGAGCTGCATAAAGCCAACGTGATCGAACTCATCACGTCCGCGGCAACCCACGGTTTTTTGCCCTTGCTCAAAGCAGAACCAGCCACCGTTCGAGCTCAGCTAAAAACTGGTGCGCAAACTTTCTACGACATGACAGGTGTGCAAGCACAAGGTGTTTGGTTGCCTGAATGCGGTTACTATGAGGGCCTGGAAGCGATTGTAGAAGATGCGGGCTTCGGCTATTTCTTTGTTGACTCACATGGTATCTTGAACTCCAAGCCTCGCCCCTACTACGGAGTCAATGCACCCTTGCTCTGCCCCAATGGTATTGCGGCGTTTGGCCGGGACCCTGTAACATCGCGCCAGGTTTGGAGTCATGATGAGGGATATCCTGGTGATTTTTATTACCGCGACTTCTACCGGGATATTGGCTTTGATTTGGAGATGGACTACATCCGCCCTTTTATCCTCGATGGCGAAACACGCATTCATACCGGTTTCAAGTATTATCGCATTACCGGTCATGATGTGGAGAAAGAAGTTTATGATCTAGAGCGAGCACAAGAGCGAATTAATAGTCATGCCGATGATTTCGTAAAACGTGTACTTGCTCAACTTGGTCAACAAGAAAGCCGCGACAAGCCCGCGCCACTCATCATTTCTCCCTACGATGCCGAACTTTTTGGTCATTGGTGGTTTGAGGGGCCAGGCTGGCTAGAGGCGGTGATTGAGCATTACAGTGAAAACGCAGATAAAGTTGCGCTTTCCACCCCCTCGACCTATCTGTCGCAGAATCCGATGTTGCAGGTCGCCGAGCCCTCAGCATCTAGCTGGGGTAATGGTGGATACAACGCCTTCTGGTTGAATGAGGGTAATGACTGGATCTATCCCTATTTACACGATGCGAGCAAACGCATGCAGTCCCTGGTGGAATTATTTCATAATACCGGACCCGGTACTTTGACCTACCGTGCCCTTCAGCAAGCAGGACGTTCCTTGCTGTTGGCCGAAGCGTCAGACTGGGCATTTTTTATGAAAACCGGTACTGCCCAGGAGTATGCGTATAATCGAACGCGCGACCATTTGGCTCGCTTTAATTATTTAGAAACTGTTTTGCGTAACAATACAATTGATGAGCGCCGCCTACAGGCATTAGAGGTAATGGATCCGATCTTTCCAAACCTTGTACTTGAGTATTTTAGCTAAACAATACTTGTGCAAGTTATAGCTGAGGCTAGTGGGCCGCTCGGTAAGTTCGGTAACACTCAGAGCCCCGCTACTGGGTCAAGGCAAGGCGCACTTCGCCGGGAATGGCATGCCCTTTCCAAGTTCAAAAGCTGAATCAGAGGGGAGTATTGAAGATGTACATTACAATGGTTGCTTCAGAGTGTGCGCCGGTCGCCAAGGTAGGTGGCCTGGCAGACGTGGTTCACGGTCTGTCTCGTGAGCTACTGCTGCGCAATCATGGTGTTGAAGTTATCCTGCCGATGTACGATTGCATGCGCTACGACCGGATCTGGGGACTGGATAAATGTTATAGCGACTTATGGGTTCCTTTTTACGATCAATGGATTCGATGCGATGTATTTAGCGGTCATGTAGATTATATTCCCTGTATCTTCATCAAACCGCTTTCACACCAGAACTTTTTTGATCGTGGCCTGTATTACGGGCATAAAGACGATGCTTCGCGATTTGCCTTTTTCTCTCGCGCCACGTTGGAGTTCATGTATAAAACCGGTCGACAACCGGATGTTATACATTGTCATGATTGGCAGACTGGCCTGTTGCCCGCTATATTGTATGAAATATATCAAGAGATGGGTATGCATCATCCGCGTGTGTGTTATACCCTACACAACGTGAAGCACCAGGGTATTACCGGTCCTCAGATTCTTGATCAAGCCGGATTGGGGCGCCACCTAATATCACAAGAAAAACTGGGAGACCACAATCATCCCAATGCTATCAATCTCATGCAGGGTGGCATTGTCTATGCCAATTTCACCACCACGGTATCGCCCCGTTATGCCGAAGAGATCAAATACACCGATCTAGGGCATGGCCTACAGCCCACCCTGCATCGTCATTGGGAAAAATTTGGCGGCGTACTGAATGGCATCGACTACAGCGTATGGAATCCTGAGATCGATCAGCATATTCACCATCACTACTCTGCAACAAGCTTTGAAGGTAAATTCAGCAACAAAAGGAACTTGCGTGATCGTTTACTGCTGCAAGACAAATTCAAACCTATTGTTGCCGTGATTAGCCGTCTCGATCCGCAAAAAGGCGTGAACCTGATCAGTCACGCCATCTTCTATGCCCTGGCCAATCGTGCCCAATTTGTCTTACTAGGTTCAAGTTCCGATCAGGAAATTAACAACCACTTTTACGCACTAAAGGGCCAACTTAACGATAACCCGGACGTCCATTTGGAGATTGGTTACGATGAAGAGTTATCTCACCTGATCTATGCGGGTTCAGATATGTTGGTCATTCCTAGTGCATTCGAGCCCTGCGGCCTCACCCAAATAATTGCCATGAAATACGGTACCGTGCCAGTAGCCCGCGCTACCGGGGGCTTGGCTGATACCGTGTTTGACGCCAACTATGCGCACAAGCCCTATGAAGAACGCACCGGATATACCTTCGAGGACTTCACCAATGAAGGCCTGGAAAATGCAATGGGACGAGCGATCGGTTTGTGGTACAAGTTTCCGAAATATTTCCATCAGTTGCGCATGAACGGCATGTATCAAGACTATTCCTGGAATACCAGTGGTAGTCACTACCTAAACATCTATAATCACATTGCTAATTAATTTTGCTGTTGTGAACGGGATGTTCAATCCATCGCTGTTTTCAGCTAATAAACGGCCCACCCCGCTGAACGCGCCCTCGCACCTGTCTCGCCGTCCTGCTACGGTATTTTCTCAATCATCAATGACGGGCTATTCATTCAATAGCTAATCGGCATCTTAACGGCGATCCCGGCGAGATCATCGAGGAACTTGCCCGGCGATACTACTTTCGTGCTGCCGCATAAATTCGCTGAACTATAACCATAAGTCCAATAAATAGTAAAACATATGATAGTGCTTTTAGCAGCATGGCAGAAGACAGGTTGTTCTTATATTCATCTGAATCAGAGGTTGCTACGATCCAAATACCATTTTTCAACATCCCTTCAAGTTTTAAAGAAATATCATATTTGGTTTTATCGTCTGCTGTAAAACCAACAACCTTGATTCTTCTTGATTCAGTGTCTGGCTCTAAATGTATGACGTTAGGAATTGTGGCAACCAAATCATCACGTTTTGTCACAGATACATCATCGATATAGATCAAGTCGCTAGTGTCTTTTTTTTCTCGGATATTCTTTGCTTTTTTAAAGTGACCAATAACAGCTATTTCGTAGCTTCCTGGCCATCTTGGGTGAAAATTATAACGCAAATCATAACCCGAACCATGATTTATATATCCAAGTCTTTTCGTATGGCTCTTATCTTGAGATAAACTAAATCCGCCCCAATATAGAAGTCCTGCCAGCAGCAATAGAAATATTAAAATGATTACGTCGCAAAATTTCATTGCTTTATTCCTTATCTGAAAACAGCCTGTTTTTTATGCCTGGACAAGCTTGTTTTCTATACTCTTCTTCCATATCGCCCATCCAGTGGAAGCAATTCCTACCCCGCGACCATTGGTCGCATGTTCCTACTTGATTAAATGTTCAGCCCCCTTCAATGTTAATATCTGACAGAATCCTGCCAGGAAATCCCATCGGCATCTCAATCTGCGCAACAGCCTTATGAGACACCTGAAAAACGTTTCAATTCAAGACATAAATTCGACATCTGTTTAATATAATACCAACTATGCCCTTTCAGTAGTAGGTGGGGGGCTCCATTGTATCCATAACTTGCCTCGGTCTCTTGATTGTTGAAAGTGATGATGCGGGCTGTGTTAAATCACCGAATAGATGCGGCATATGCCCTGATTCAGGCATGAAAGTCATGTTGCTGCATTAGAATTATTTCATTGTATCAGTGAGTTATCAAGTTGGTTCGTTATTTGCATATTATGCCCGATTTGCATAACAATCAATGAGGTAAATCGATGCGACTTAGTGCTCTTTCTTTAGCTATCAGTTCCATATTGGCAACATCCTGCCTGCTTGCCGATGAGCCGGCAGAACAACTGGGTGAAATCCATGTTGAAGGTGAAGCCGAAACGGTCCCCGCCGTGACCCGTAGGTCGGTTGATGACAAGTCTCAGGGGATGCCGGTGGATGGTGGTGATTTTCTACGGGATATCAATGGAGTCTCCGGTATCCGTATGGGGGGGCATGGTATCGATCCGGTGATTCGTGGCCAGAGTCAGACACGACTCAATATCCTCCTCGACGGTGCCTACATCCATGGCGGTTGTCCCAATCGCATGGATCCCCCTACCGCATATTCCGCCATGGAGAGCTATGACAGCGTGACAGTGATCAAAGGTTCACAGACCGTGATTTATGGCGGTGGCGGTAGCGGTGGCACAGTGCTGTTTGAACGCGAGCAACCGCGCTTTGAGGAGGACAAGTCCTATCTGGGGCGGGTGGATGCCGGCTACAAGAGCAATTCAAAGACCAAGGAGTTCTCCGCCGACGTTGCCGCCGGTTCGCAGAGCGGTTATATCCGTGGCCTGGTCGGCTATAAGGATGCCGATAACTACGAGGATGGTGACGGCAACGAGATACGCTC
>JASFJX010000173.1:0-6781 GCA_050119385.1 Candidatus Thiodiazotropha sp.
TCGGCCACTGCCTTCGCCTGAGCATTGTCATTCGTGGAGAGATCATCGATCAACTGACCCGATTCGGAACGATTCAACGAAGCGTTGTAGGTTGCGAAACGCAATGTCTTGTTAAGCGCTTGCATGTTCAGGCGCAACAGCACCGGATCATGATCGCTGGCCGAAATGGAGAATTCGCTGTTGATGTGCAGCACATCGTATTCGGCCCGTTGTGCCAGGTTATGGGTAACCAGGATATGATCAAGTGCCTGTGAATTGCCCTGATAGTTATAGGTGTAGCGCTCCAGGGCCGGCAGGCTTTCGGTCATGTTCACCAGCTGCGGTGTATCACCACCTTTCAATGCCTTCAGAGGTGGCATGAACTCGAACTCGTTCAAGTCCCCCATCACCACCACATTGGCTTGCGGATCTTGCTCCAGGAGCGAAGTAACGAAATAATTCACTTCGTTCGCCTGGGCAGTACGCTGCTCCTCACTGCCGTTGACCGGCGGCTGCACCTGTCCAAACAACGCTGTGCTACCCCCTTTCGAGGCAAAGTGATTGTTAATCAGATGGAACTCACTGTCGGCCGCCTTGAATTTTGCATACAGGGGCTTGCGGCTATCCAAAAAGGCATCGCCATCGCTAAGGTCACTGTCGGTAATTCTTGTCACCGACTCCCAATCGACCTCGACGGTTACCGGATTGAACAGATAGGCTACCCGGATATTACCGCCGGGCTGACCGCCATCCTGATTGTCTAACGGAGGATTATCAATATATTTGTAGTTGGGACCGCCTGCGTTCTTTATCGCTTGGCTGAGCGCCAGCAAGGTCTGATCAGCATCAACCACTCCGTCGTCCTCGCTGCCCGAATTGTCCTGTATCTCCTGCAGACCGATAATATCGGGCGCCTGGAGATTATTAACTATCTGCTCCGCCAGGCTATCAAAACGACCGTCTGCCAGATCCGCATCACCATCCTCGTCGTTGGTATCCAGGTTGAGAAGATTGAAGCTCGCCAGGGTTAACTGGCGCTCCTGCTCGGCATCGAGATCCCTGGTCTCCGGCTCAAGCCCTCCTGCCTGAGGATAAAAGTCTTCAGTGGGATAGACCTCAAAATTACCGTAGGAATAGCCGACGACCCCCGTGACATCACCCAGTAGATCGCCCGTATCCACCGTTTCATAGATGTCGTGGATACCCGCGTCGAAATCAATTTGAATCCTTTCCGGATTGAAATCGTCGGGCCTGATGGTGATACCGCTGCGCTGATTGACACCAGTGGCATTCCCTCCACTGTTTGCCAACACAAAGATCTCGCCATAGCGATTGGTGGGTGAAACGGCTACCGCATCCATCACCTTGACCCGCATCGCTTCGAGGGATTCGTAGAAATCGATACCATCCTGTTGCGGATCGAACACCGCTAACTGATCATCATCGATGACCTGCTGAGGTGGCACTCTGCCTCCCTCACCGATGATGACCGGATCCGGTAGGATATTGTTGTGCGATACCACCTGGATATCGGGTTGATAGAACTGGGTAATGGAAAGATTGCCGCTGGCACTACCGCCAGGAGTGTATTCACTGACAGCGCCGGAGATCTCCACCTGATCACCTATTTCAACTGTGGGTGTGCTACTTGTATAGACATAGACGGCATCCGAGGTCTCGGGATCGCCATCACCCAGAGGGTCCTGAACAAAGAAGGCGTTTGAATCGATTGCAGTCACCACACCTGAGGTGGAGACGTTTTGGCCCTCATAGGGTGAGATATGGGCTGTTCCTTGAATGTCGTAAATCGCTAATCTGTCAGCTACCGGAATCTCCCCGCTGCTTCCCGAATCTGAACCATTCAGACTTTGACCGATATTGAGTGCGCCGGGGGTCTGATTGAGGTTGGAGACCCAGACAAAATCGCTATCCAAGGTACCGCTACCTTGAAGCTGTATCGATTCACCCACATTGGTCGAAGAACTCTCCGCCACTCCGATATCGGTACTGGCCATTCCGGAAGCGGCACCGGAGTTGGGCGTAAAACTCCCTTCATAACTTAGAAATTGCACCACTGCCCCAGTGCTGTCAATCAACGCCATTCCATCGGGGGCACCATTTTGTATGCCGCTGCGCTCTACGGTCACAAAACCATATCCACTCCCGGTATCGTCGGCCAGCACACCGGACAGATCCAGTGTCGCATAGGGACTGAGTACTGACGATGAACCGTTATACAATTCCAGTTGCCAGCCCGCCATGTCAGTTCCTGCTGGGCCTGTAATCTCGATAAATTCACCCTCATCGCTGCCGGCATTGTCATAGTGGATTTCATTGATGAATACAGGTGTGTCCGCTGAGAGCGTTGTATTTGTCAGGCTAAGCAGTAACGCGAGCAAAGTCTTTGAATGATGCATGTGAGAGGCCATTTCCCTTGTCTGAATACAGAATGGCTCTACACGCTATAGGTAGATGGTTTCGTACTGTTGTGGATTTAATGAAATTTTTTTTATCGATCGGTGTACTTCAAATGACAGATTTATGGCTTTTCTGGGAACGCGATGATCGTACCGGGGTCTTTGTTCAGAAACGGGTTTGCATCTACAGGTTGTCTGATTGGATGTCTGATTAGATGTCTGATTGGACATCCATACTCTAGCAGTGAGATTATTAAGATGATGCTCTATCAGAGGTGACAGGATAGTCTCCCATCCCTGCTCAATGATGCATCGACTATTCCGACCCTACTGGAAGTGATTCATTATGCTTGACAACCATCCCCATTGGCGCAAATTGCTGATCCTCCCCCCGATTGCACTGGGCCTGCTGGTTTTAATGATGATGGCCAGCAACAGACAACCTCCGCAGAAGGTCGAGCCAGGCGAACCCACCAAGCTGGTGAGAACCGTCGAGGCACAGCAACTTGAATTGATTCCTGTTGCGGAAGGCTATGGCGCCATACAACCCGCCCGGGTGTGGAGCGCGGTGGCGCAAGTGGCCGGGCGTATCGTTGATATCCATCCTCGCCTCAGAGATGGCGAGATCATTAGTGAAGGTAGCCTGCTGCTGCAGATCGACCCTGTGGACTATCAGCTCAACCTGGCCCAGGCCGAGGCGGAACTGGCCGAGTTAGAGGTGGAGGCAGCCAATGCCAAGGCCTCTCTGTCGATCGAAGAGCGCAGCCTGGACATTGCGCAGCGTGAATTTCAGCGAATCAGCAAACTGGCGAAGCAAGGCACCGCATCCCAGAGTGCCGTGGATGATGCCGAACGCAATCTGCTCACCAGCCGCAATGCGGTACAGAATGTAAAAAACACCCTGGCGCTGCTACCCACCAAACGCAAGGTGCTGGAGACCAAACGGACACAGGCTCAACGCGACCTGGAGAATACCCGCTTACTTGCGCCTTTCAGCCTGCGGGTTACTAACATGAGTATCGAGCTCGACCAGTATGTGAGTAAGGGGGAGACTCTGCTCGCCGGGGACGCGGTGGACAGGGTCGAGGTGATCGCGCGCTTTCCCATGTCCTCCCTGCGCCGGCTCTTTATCGGTCGTGAACGGCACGACATCTCGGCTGAACTCATGAATGGTAGCCTGGCGGATTTCGTCGCCCTGCAACCGAGGGTCAGACTCGATCTCGGCACAACCATCGCTGAGTGGGAGGCTGAATTCGTACGCTTCAGTGACACCGTAGACCCGGAGACTCGCACCATGGGGGTGGTGGTTGCCGTGGATAAACCTTTTGAGAAAATCGAACCTGGTGTACGCCCTCCCCTCTCGAAAGGGATGTTTGTACAGGTCCTGTTGCAGGGCAAACCGCAACCCGGGCGTATTGTGATACCCCGCTCTGCGGTCAGGAATGGCGTCGTCTATCTGGCCGACAGTGAGAATCGCTTACATCGTCAACCGGTGGATCTACTGTTCAGCCAGGGCGAGATCAGTGTCATCTCATCCGGCATCAGCGCCGGACAAAAGATCGTCGTTTCCGATCTGGTACCGGCCGTTAGTGGTATGCAGCTAGAAACCAAAGTCGATGAGTCGATCGGCCGGGCGATCATCGCCGCCGCCCGGGGTGAACTATGATCGATTGGTTCGCCCGGCATCCCACTGCCGCCAACCTGCTGATGGCATCGATCATGATCCTCGGCCTGACCGCCCTGCCCGGCCTGCAGCGGGAAACCCTGCCAGAGATCAAGAACGATAAAGTGGAGATACGGGTCATCTACAAAGGGGCCACCGCAGACGAAGTGGAGGATGCCATCTGCCGCCGCCTGGAGGATGCCCTGGAGGGGATCAGCAACCTGGAGGAGATGTCTTGCGAGTCCCGCGAGGGTGTGGGCGTAGCCACTGCCGTGATGCTGGAAGGGACGGAGATGACCCGCTTTCTCGATGATGTGAATGCCGAGATCGATGCCATCGCCGACTTCCCCGAAGAGACCGAGCTACCGGTAATAGAGGAGCTTGGCCGAACCGATGCGGTGATATCCATCGCAGTGACGGGCCCGGAAGACCCGGTGGCACTGAAGGCCTATGCAGAACATCTGAAGTCGAAACTGCTGAGCCAGGAGAAGATCGCCGAGGTCACCATCGACGGTTTTTCGGACCATCACATCCGTATTGAGGTCCCCGCCTGGCGTCTGCGCCAATATGGGCTCTCCGCCCAGGAGATCGCCAGCGCCATCGGAGGACACAGCATCAGCACGCCGGCCGGTCGCCTGGAGGGGGATCGGGAGGAGATCCTGTTACGTTTCGACGATCAACGCAAACAGGTGGATGATTTTTACGATCTGGTGGTGATCTCGGGCAGCAGCGGCGCCACCATCCGGCTTGGCGATATCGCAACGATCACTGATCGCTTCGACCGGGACGAGGAGAAGATCAGCTTCAATGGCCAGCGGGCGGCCATCCTGAATATCGCCAAGACCAGTTCTCAGGACATTCTCAACGTCCTCGCCAGGGTGGAGTCATTCGTGGACAGGGAGAATCAACTGGCACCCGAAGGTCTCCGCTTGACCCTCACCCAGGACCGGGCTTCGGTGGTGCAGGACCGGCTCGATATGCTGGTACGCAACGGCGCCCAAGGCTTGGTGGCGGTATTCTTCGTGCTCTGGCTATTCTTCAGTTTCCGCTACAGTTTCTGGGTCACTATGGGATTGCCGGTCTCCTTTCTCGGCGCCCTCTTCATACTACCGGTCATCGGCGTTACGATTAATATGATCTCCATGGTCGGCTTGCTGATCGGCATCGGCCTGTTGATGGATGACGCAATCGTCATTGCCGAAAATATCGCCTCGCGCATGAAAAAAGGGGATAAACCCCAGCAGGCCGCGATCACAGGTGTCCAGCAGGTCCTGCCCGGTATCGCCTCCTCTTTCGCCACCACCCTGCTGGTGTTCGGCTCTCTCGCTTTCATCACCGGTGAAATCGGTCAGATTCTGCGCATTATGCCGATCGTGCTGATCATGGTCATCAGTGTCAGTCTGCTGGAGGCCTTCCTGATTCTGCCGCACCATTTGAGCCACTCCCTGGCGCATATGAAACGCAAGCAGGTCTCCCGCTTCAGAGAGCGCTTTGAAGCCGGGTTCGATCGCTTCCGCGAAATGCGTTTCGGCCCCTTGCTCGACCGGGCCATCGAATATCGCTATCTGACCCTCGGCATCGTGCTGATGCTGCTGATCCTGGCCATTGCCATGCCGGTGGGGGGAAAACTGAAGTTTGTCGGCTTCCCCGACCTGGACGGCGATGTCATCGAGGCCCGGGTCCTGTTACCCCAGGGTACCCCCTTGGCACAGACGGAATCCGTGGTCAATGAGATCACCGCGGCACTGCAGCGCACGAATCAGGCCTTTATCCCAAGGCAGCCCGAACAGCAACCCTTGGTGGAGAACATCACCGTCATCTATGGACAGAATCCCGACGCCTATGAGACCGGCCCCCATGTGGCCCGGATAGTGGCCGATCTGCTGAGTGCCGAAATCAGGGATGCAAAACTGGATGATGTCATCAACCGCTGGCGCCAGGAGACCGGTGAGCTCACCGATGTCATTTCGATCAAATTCACCGAGCCCGCATTCGGACCAGGCGGACGCCCCATCGACCTGCGCCTGATGGGATATGACCTGGAACGCCTGAAACAAGCCTCCAATGAACTGCAGCAGTGGCTCAACTCCCACCAGGGGGTCAATGACCTGAGCGACGACCTGCGTCCGGGTAAACGGGAGTACCGACTCCATCTGAAGGCGGGAGCCGGCGTATTGGGACTCAATGCAGAGCAAGTTGCGCAACAGGTGCGGGCCGCTTATCAAGGCATCAAGATCGATGAGTTTCCCGTGGGGCCGGAGACCTACGAGGTCAATCTCAGGCTCATCGCGGATGATCGTGTGGATGCGGAGGATCTCTACAATCTCAGCATCACCGGTTCCGGCGGATCACTCATCCCCCTCTCAGTGGTGGCCGATGTGGAAGAGGTCAGAGGTTGGGCCCGCATCAACCGGGTCAACCGGCAACGGACTGTCACCCTGCAAGGCGACGTGGATCGTAGCCAGGCCAATGCTCAGGAGCTGTTGGGACTGGCGAAGGCCAGTTTCATTCCCGAGCTGCTCGAGCGCTATCCCGACATCGATTTCGATATCCAGGGAGAGAGCAAGGAGTCGGCAAAGACCGGGCAGTCGATCGTACGCAATGTGCTACTTGGCCTGATCGGCGTCTATATGTTGCTGGCGCTGCAATTCAAGGGTTACCTGGCGCCGCTGACGGTGATGATTGTCATTCCGGCAGCACTGATCGGGGTGATTTTCGGCCA
>JASFJX010000174.1:0-6781 GCA_050119385.1 Candidatus Thiodiazotropha sp.
CTGCTCGCAGTCACCATGGTGAGTGCAGGATTCGGATTCTTTCTCGGCAGGGGGATCCATGACACCCGATGAACTGATTCTTCACTGGATACATGTCGGTCTCTCATGCCAACTGAGTGACAGCCTTTTTCACTGGTTTTCCAGTCGGGCTACCTTCTCACTGCCCATTCTCTTCGCTCTGTTGTTTGTCGCAGTGCGGCGGGAGGGATGGCAAGGCGCTGGTTGGTGGTTCACCTTGATCCTGGTTGTCGGTATTGGTGATCAGTTCGGAAACCTGCTGAAATCGCTCTTCAGTGAACTGCGACCTTGTGCGCTAGAGGAGAACATCACGCTGACGCGTAAGGGCCTTTCCTGCGATAGTGTGCCAAAAGGCATGCCATCCAATCATGCGCTGAATTTCTACGCCGCCACGCTGTTTGTTGTGCTGACCCGTACCAAGTGGCACGGCTGGCACGCTCTACTATTAATGGCCGCCTTGTTGGCGAGCCTTTCCAGGATCTATCTTGTTAAACACTACCCCAGCCAAGTCGTCGCCGGCATATTTCTGGGAATCAATATCGGTGTTGTCGCGGCACTGCTCTATCAGGCACCGCGCTGGTTTGGTCAGCTTCGGACTGGCCTGAGTAGGCTTGCGCATTTACAGACGTGGCAGAATCAAATCGCTGAGAACGTCGTGTCACGTAAATAACAGAAACCACACACAACTGGTGAGGTGTCCCAGTATGCAAACAGTGCTTGAAACGAACTGTCACCTCTCGCTGATTGTCCCGCTCTATAACGAGGCAGAGAACGTCGAGCCGTTGATCGATGAGATCGATAAGGCGCTGACCGGCAATGCACTCAGCTGGGAGGTCATACTGATCGACGACGGCAGCTCTGACGACACGAACAGGGTGTTGAAACGTGCCCTGGATTGTCGCGGCGCGACCTATCGAATGCTCACACTACAGCGTAACTTTGGCCAGACAGCGGCCATTCAGGCGGGATTCGACCATTGCAGGGGGCGCTTCATCGCGACCATAGACGGCGACCTGCAGAATGACCCTGCCGACATCCCGCATCTGCTGGAACGGCTGATAACAGAAGATCTGGATCTCATTGTCGGCTGGCGCAAGCAGCGTAAAGACGCTTTTTGGCTGCGCCGGCTGCCCTCCGTAGTCGCCAACCATCTCATCGGCCGGGTCACGGGGGTGCGGTTGCACGACTACGGTTGTAGCTTGAAAGTCTACCGGGGCAGCGTGCTGCGTAACATGCGACTCTATGGTGATATGCATAGATTTATTCCCGCCTGGATGTCGATGTATACCTCACCTTCGCGTATCCGCGAGGAGGTGGTTAATCACCGTCATCGTATCCACGGCAGTTCCAAATATGGTGTCGGTAGGACCTTCAAGGTGATGATAGACCTGTTGTCTGTCTTTTTCTTCATCCGTTTCCTCTCACGTCCGGGACATTTTTTCGGGCGAATCGGTCTGCTTCTGGGGGGGCTCGGCAGCGCCATGCTGTTACATCTCGCTGTCGTGAAATTCTTGTTTCACGAAGATATCGGTTCGAGACCCATGCTGATTATCGCCATCATGCTGGTTCTGATGGGTGTGCAGATATTCACCACCAGCATCTTGAGTGAGCTCACGGCAAGGACCTACTACGCCTCGAAACAGAACCGATCCTATATATTACGCAGCGAAGTCGTGAGCGAGGCCGAAATGGATGGTGAACGCGAGGTCAATTCGGGGATGGCTTGAAGGGATAAACCCAATATCTGGATTTACGCCAAGTGTTCCATCATGACTCTGCGAGGCACGATTTCGAGATTAGCAGGCGGTTGAAAAACGCTTAGTTACACCGGCTAAGCGTGGGATGTTTGTCCCCGAACTGCTTTATTGATAAATTAAATGGCAACATCTACGCGGTAAGCAACAGCAGGATAGGTTGCCTGGTGGCTTGTTGCCCGAAATAAGGCGGAAGGCCAGAAAGGCAGTGGAAGAGGGTGGATTCAGTCGAAACCCCGGGGAGTTGAATAGAATGAGGTCGGGTAGACGGGTATCTCAAGTTTATAGTGTCTAAGCCTTACTTCAATAGCAGTGTTATGCCGCTGAAGATCAACAGCATGCTGATAGCGCGCTGAAAGGTCTGTTGTGACATGTTGGTATGGATGCGACCGCCAATAAACATACCGATAACCATCAACGGGATAGCCACAGCCATCATCAGCACCAAGTCCAGGCTGAAAAAACCGGTAAAGACATAACCCGCGAGACGTCCAGCGCCATCAAGCAGGAATATAGTCGCAAAGGTAGCCCTGAACTGGTTTTTTTCTATTTTACGGAATTTTAAGTACAGAACATAAAATGGACCACCGGTACCATACAGCGTACCGATCAATCCACCCATGCTGCCTGCGGGCACTGACCAGAGTGAAGAGATAAGGGTCTTGCCGGAAAAGGAAAACAGTGAGTAGACCGCAAACAGCAGTATAAAGGTGCCCAACCCCATCTTCAGCGCCTCCATGTCGACAGACTGGAAGATAAATAGAGCAGTTAGAATACCGGCTATCGCAAAGGGTAACAGGGAAACGATCTCTTTCCATTGGATGGCTTCCCTGTGCTTGATTCCGTGGCTAGCAGAGGCGATGTAATCGAGAAAGACAATCAGCGGAACGGCTATGGTCAATGGCATGATCAAGGCAAGCAGCGGTATAGCAATAAGACCGGATCCGAATCCAGCTATACCTCGCACCAGGTAAGCCAGGCTGATGACACCCGCCACAAAGACAAGACTGGTCAGGGAAAGAGACTCAATAATCATGGTGGGTACTTTTTATTGTTTGTTGTTCAAATAAATCCATGTCGCGTATGCTTCCATGTTTAATCAGCTATCTCATTGATCTTGAACAATATTTCCGGTTAATTTTCAGGGGCGAATTTAGAGTAAGCAGCTTTCGGCAATGCAGAATGCCTCAACAGAGCTGATAGGATTGTATTGATGGGGCATAGTTGGCAATCAGATGAGCCAATGGATGAATTCCATTGCAGTATTGTTTTTTCCGGCAATGCGAAAAACTCCCTATCGTACCATTGTGATGAGCATCACTACTTATCTCCGCAGAAACAGAGACAGGCAGTTGCTATACCTAATCAGGCATGGAATAGGTTACAGAGTGGACATGAAAATCCGACGTGTGACTGCCCCGATGCCGATGATGATCCATCATCTTTGAGTGGTAACAAGCCCACATAAAAATGCCAATTTATCCATATGGCACGAATCTGTCATTAACGATGTTTATAATACCGTTCAAGAATACACCAAGCAACCAATACATCAATAGGCGTTTATCCAAATAACACTACTGTCCCAATAAAAAGGCTCTTAACTTTATTGACATGGAGATACTTGAAGTGGCTGGCTCACCTGTCTGTTCTCTATCTCTCGACCGGTTTCAAGCAGGTGTCGACGTAGTTTACCCGGCTCTTTCCGTAGTGCCTGCTCAATCAAATACAGAGCCTCGGTATAACATCTCCTATCAGCCAATACTTCAGCCAAGTTGTTATACACAGCTATATGGTCAGGTTGCGCGGTCAACAATTTTCGATAGTTTTGCTCAGCATCCTTCAACTCGCCTTTGGCGTGCAGCGAGGCGGCCAGTCCGAATAGTGCTATCGGACTTTCAGGCCATTCAGTCAAAGCAGACCGATAGGCTGTAATCAGGCTATCAACAGTGACCACTGCTTCCATAGCGGCAACAGTCTTAAGGTAGCGCAATTGCTCAGGCCTGGCAGGTAATTCACCCGGTTTTAGCAACACCATGGCCCAATTGTCGCTGTGTTCCCAGGTGTCAAGAAATCGATGAGTGGAGATAATCTCACGCTGGGCGAGACCGGAACGTAGGATCAACTCATCCGCTTCTCCCGAGTACCCGATGACCACTGCGTAGTGCCAGACCGGCCATAGTTTTAGGCCGAGATTCTGTAAAACCAGTACAGGTCTGCCTGCCTGTAACTCATTGATCAGTGCGCTCAATTCAGGATCGATCTGATAGGGGATTCGGCCAAAACGACGGCTGGCTGCCACCATCTCGACCTGCAGGCTGCCTTTTTTATCGGGCAGATAGACGTAGGGAACGAGTGATTCAGGCGTTGTCGGTACACCTGAGTACTCGAGTAGGGTGGCAAGGGCTGCCGGTCCGCATTGATACTGTTTTTGTGGATGGAAGGGAGTAGCTTCTAATTCCAACCTCGCAATAGCTCCCTCAGAAGTGAGCAAGGGTGGTAGAAGCGGCGGCCGACTTGCACAAGCGGTTAAAAGCATCAGCAGCATCAGGCTGATGCATCGAATGCATGCCGTATAAGCCCCTTCAGTACCGGGAGACATACTGTTGGGGCGTCAGGCAAAAATAACCATCAGGTGGCGTTTTGTAGAGAAAAACTGTTTGTTGCTGAATGTCGCTCATTAGAGCCTGGTGAATACATTAGTGACACCGAGCAATTCCAATATTATCAATACAAGAAGCACGGCTCCAAACAGACCCAGGATATCGCCACCTGCCGGCAATTCATCCATTTGCTGACTGAGCATCACTAGTTCAGCATCGGTAAGCGCATCCATTCGCATTTCGGCCTCCACTGGATCGACACCCATTCCAATCAGGGTATTGCGGACATCTTCGCGGGCCATCACCGAGCGAACCCGGTCTATCTGCATCATCCTCTCATCCATGTCAATAACTGTCATGGTGCTGATCGGTGATGCCTGGACTAATGAGGGGAAGCCTATAAGGGCGGTATTGAGTATCAGGATATTGATTAGAATACGCTTAAGCAGGGATTTGAGCACTGGGATCCTCCTATGTTGTGGGCCGTAGCGCTGTACTGTATATAGATGCTTTGGCTAATGGAGGCAAACACTAACAATTGTTGTGTTTTATTTTTGTGACTCAAAAAGACAATCGCTCAAGAGGAGGGGAATTAAAGTACTAGAATTGGTTTGTGAAATCTGCTTGCTTTTTCAGCCTTCCCCACTCAGTAAACTTCGTATCATTGATCGATTTTCTGTAATTGCTGTTTCATCTCTAATGCCCGCGCCTTATAACCCGGTGCCAAAGGGTGATTTGGGTTTAACTCCAGGATCTTATTCCAAAATACTATCGCTTGATCAAGCTCCTGTTTTCTAAAAAGTTGCATGGCACTTCGGTGATAGCCGTCTGTCAACTGATCGCGAACCGCTAGTTGAGACTCCTTGGCTAACGGATTTTCCGGGTCGTAAGTCAATACTTGGGTATAAGTCTGGTAGGCCTTTTCCAGATCACCTTCAGTTTGCAGGTCCTGGGCAGTGGTCAGAAGCTTTTGCGCCTCAATCTTGTCTTCGACCATGATCAGCTTGTTGATTGCCTCATCATCGGATGAGTCGAGGATGATCAGCTTTTCCAGCGTGGTTCTTGCGTTGTTCAGGTTTCCCTGGTCGATGAGCTGATCTGCATGTTCGTTGTAGTAGCCGGCGAGCAATTTCGGCAACTCTTCGGCGCTTGGATGTTGGCTTATCTCATTTTCCAGCAAATAGATCGCGGCGCTGATATTGCCTTCACTATGCAGCCCCCTCGCTGAGCTGAGTGCCTCTTCCACGTTCAATACTATTGGCTGTTTTTCGACTGTTGGCTCAGTTGGTGTTTTTGGCGGTTGTTCGATCTCCACGGATTCATCTACTGAAGCTTCCGGAGTAGGGAGGGTTTGTTCCTCTATTTGTGTTTCATTAGTTGCAGTTTCAGCTTGAATTGTTGCTTGTTCGGCTGCTATGGGGGCGGAAGGTGTCGGCTTAGCGGGTTCTTCTGCCACAGGTGCCGGTTCAGAGGGTTCTTTGGCTACAGGTGCCGGTTCGGGTTGTATTGGTTTTGGTTTTGGCTTCGGTTTAGGTTTTCGTTTAGGCCTTTTTCTCTCCGGCATGACGCCAGGTACGCGAATACGTTGTCCCGGTGCAAGTTTGCTAGGATTCTCCAGCTTATTGTATCGCGCCAGGACGACAAACTTCAGAGGATCGTTGAGAAATTTCTTGGCAATGATAGAGAGGGAGTCACCCGGCTCTACGTTATAGAAGAAACTCTTCATGCCGAGGTGGTCGATGGGGTCGACATCCATCTGTTCCAGTAGATTCAGGGCGATCTGCAAGGTGGGTTTTTCCTGTAACGCCCAGGTAAGTTGAAGTCGGGCATCTTCATATTTGCCATGCTCGAGCTGCTGAAGCGCTTTACGGACCCGTTGTGACGGAGTTAGTGCGTCTGGCGGTACAGGTATGGTCTCCACCTCTTCCTCGGGCTCGGGTTGGACCGGCTCCGGTTGTTCTTGTTGTGGAGCCATGGACACACAGGCTGATAGACTCAAGGTAAGCAGACCGATGATGAGGGATTTAGCGACAGTTTGAATGTGCTTGACCCCATCCACTATAAGAGCATGTCTCTTAGGCCCTGTTAGGACTCTTTTTTTCTCAGGCAAGGCAGCATGAGCGATGTGTAGTTGTTCTACATGAGCGAATGATAACGCAGTTGCTCGTCGTTCATTTGGAATCACCAAACTTTTCTCCTTGCGCCTTGAATGGCGCTTTTAAGGGACAACAGAGCCGATTGGATGAGCATTAACTGGCTCTTGTGAATCCTTTCGATTAAAGCGTACCGTTGTCCTGTCAGTGAATCAGAGTCAATATAACAGATCATCCTTGTTCAGGCGCGTCTGAATGGGTTGATCTCGCCTGAATTAGAACCAAGGTCACATTGTCCCTTGCCCCCCTTTCC
>JASFJX010000175.1:0-6773 GCA_050119385.1 Candidatus Thiodiazotropha sp.
CTTTTATAGCAGGCTATGCCTCCGGTCACCCCCAACAGGACCTTTTTATTATTTAATCTGGACATGATGCATCAATCACCTTGACATATGGCGGTAAGAGTAACCCATACGTCTGAAAATGTTAACAAACCTCTAACACATCGGATAATTTATCCACACCTGTCACTTGCAGCCCCTGAATCGGCTTCTTGGGCAGATTCAAACGTGGCACCACAGCACGCTTAAAGCCATGCTTAGCCGCTTCACGCAGACGCTCCTGGCCATTCGGTACCGGTCTGATCTCCCCCGTCAATCCCACCTCGCCAAAAACAACCAAGCCAAGATCCATGGGTCGGTCGCGAAAACTCGACAGTGCCGCCATCAATACGGCCAGGTCGGATGCCGTCTCTGTAATACGTACACCCCCGACCACATTTACGTAGACATCCTGATCAAACATCCCGATACCGCAGTGACGATGCAAGACCGCCAACAGCATTGAAAGCCTGTTTTGCTCCAGGCCGAGGGTAACCCTTCGCGGATTTGCCAGAGGGCTCTCATCCACCAACACCTGGACTTCCACCAGCAGGGGGCGGGTACCCTCACGGGTCACCAGTATGATACTACCAGGTACGGTTTCCGCTTGGCGAGAGAGGAAGATCGCTGAGGGATTGTTGACCTCCTTCAACCCCTTATCAGTCATGGCAAAGACACCCAGCTCATTGACCGCGCCGTATCGGTTTTTAATGGTACGAATGAGGCGAAATTGACTACCGGCTTCACCCTCGAAATAGAGCACACTGTCTACCATATGCTCTAATACCCTGGGACCTGCCAGATTGCCCTCTTTGGTAACATGTCCCACCAGAAATACCGCCGTGGCACAGCGTTTGGCGAAATGCACCAGCTGTGCGGCAGCCTCCCTGACTTGAGAGACCGAACCGGGGGCCGACTGCAACAACTCTGTATACATGGTCTGAATCGAGTCCACCACCAGCACTTGGGGGTGCTCCCGCTCGGCAGCGGCGATGATCTTCTCGACACAGGTTTCGGGTAACAGCTGCAGCTTTTCAGCGGACAATCCAAGACGCTTGGCGCGTAACGATAGCTGACGAGGCGACTCCTCTCCCGACACATAGAGGGTCCGCAGAGAGTCAGAAAGGCGCGCCAGGGTTTGAATCAGCAGGGTCGATTTACCTATACCCGGATCACCACCGATCAAAACAACAGAACCCTCAACCAGCCCACCGCCTAAAACCCGGTCCAGTTCGAGGCTCCCGGTCGAGGAGCGCACCTCCTGCTCACTCTCCACATCGGCCAGGGTCAGGATCTGGGAAGATGTCTCTCCCGCATAACCCCTGTAGCGACTTACAGTAGATGAAACCGGAGCGGCAAGACTCTCTTCCAGTGAGTTCCAGGCTTGACATTCAGAACACTGCCCTGCCCACTTGGGGAAACTGGCACCGCATTCCCGGCAGACATAGAGTGATTTCGCCTGTCGCTTACTGCCTTGAGCCATCAACCCTCTCCATCTTTGTCAATATCGATAAAGGCAACCCGCCGTTTGACACCGCATAGAAGTTCGTAGGCGATGGTCCCGGCCATCTCGGCAATCTCCTCCACCGGTAATCCCCTACCCCACAGCACCGCCTTGTCACCCACCTTTACGCTAGGCAGATTCCGTGCGTCGACGCTGATCATATCCATGGATACCCGACCTACCAAAGGCAGTCGCTTTCCCGCTACCAATACGGGGGTCCCGCTGGGGGCGTGGCGAGGGTAGCCATCACCATAGCCAATGGCGACAACCGCCACCGGCATCGCCTCGGAACAGGTGTAGGTGCCGCCATAACCGATCCGGTCACCTTCACGGCACTGTTTGACCGCCATCACATGACTCTGCAGAGTCATCACCGGCAACAGACCCTCAGCGACGGCACTAGAATGGACAAAAGGGGAAACGCCATACAGCATGATACCCGGCCGGACATAATCAGCCAGTGACGCCGGATGCCCTAAAAGGCCCGCTGAGTTAGCGATGGAACAGGCATTGAAGGGGGTAAGATCAAGGGATTGAAACAGGGTGCATTGAGCCCTCGTTGCCGCATCAGCCCTGTCATCCGCATTGGCCAGGTGGGTCATCAAGTTAAGCTCGGCAACTGCCGGATGGGCTTGCAATGCCATAACTATTTCAGCGAGTTGTTCAACCTCGAATCCCAACCTGTGCATGCCGGTATCAACCTTGATCCACAGCTTCAATGATTGCGGTTTAAGCGCCATCTGTTTCAGGAGGCTTAGCTGTGCCGGGTCATGGAGTACGATATCCAGTGCCGCCTCAGAAGCCTTTATGAAGCCATCATTGCTGTAACATCCACCCAGCACCAGGATGGGCTGGGTTATCCCGGCATGACGTAGCATCATGGCCTCATCGAGACGTGCTACGGCCAAACCATCCGCCTCCGAGAGGGTAGGTGCGACGCGCAGCATGCCATGGCCGTAACCATCCGCCTTGATCACCGCCCATAACTTGCGGTCTTGCGCGGCCTCCTTTGCACGCCTCAGGTTATGACGAAGCGCCGCATGGTCGACAATAGCCTGAGGGGTATACCCCATTAATAGCCCTCGTCACCGTAAATATCATCGGTGTAGTTTTCGAATTTTGTGTACTTACCGAGAAAAGTCAGGCGGGTCGTGCCAATCGGGCCATTTCGCTGTTTGCCGATGATGATCTCCGCGATACCCTTGTCCGGACTGTCCTCGTTGTATACCTCATCGCGATAGATGAAGACGATCAGATCCGCATCCTGCTCGATGGCGCCGGATTCACGTAGATCCGACATGATCGGTCGTTTGTTGGTACGCTGTTCCAGGCTTCTGTTGAGCTGAGAGAGGGCAATCACCGGCACATCCAACTCCTTGGCCAAGGCCTTCAATGAGCGAGAGATTGCGGATATTTCATTGGTACGGTTCTCCCCTTCACCCGGTGCCTGCATCAATTGCAGATAATCGATGACGATCAAGCCCAATTCGTTGTTCTCACGTTTCAGGCGTCGTGCACGGGCACGCACTTCCGTCGGAGACAAGGCCGGTGTGTCATCGATAAAGAGTTTGGTCTCCGCCAGCATGCTTACCGCCGAGGAGAGCCGCGGCCACTCATCATCATCGAGTTTTCCGGTACGCACCCGGAGCTGATCGATGCGGCCCAGGGAAGACATCATACGCATCGCCAATGCATCACCCGGCATCTCCATACTGAAAACCGCCACCGCTTTGCCCCCCTGTATAGCAACATTCTCCGCGATATTCATGGCAAAGGTGGTTTTACCCATGGAGGGACGCCCAGCGACAATAATCAAATCGGCATGCTGCAGGCCTGAGGTCATCTGGTCGAAATCGGTAAATCCGGTACTGAGTCCTGTAATCGGTTCATCCTGTTGAAACAGGGTCTCGATCTTGTCCACCGCCTTGGTCAGAAGGGATTTGATCGGTGCGAACCCCCCCTTCCCTTTCATGGTCTGCTCGGCAATTTCGAAGACCTTGCGCTCCGCATTATCGAGCAGCTCTTCCGCCTTCCTGCCTTGGGGATGAAAGGCGCTGTCCGAAATATCGGTACCCACAGAGATCAGCTGCCGCATAACCGAGTACTCTCGAACTATACCGGCATAAGACTTGATGTTGGCTGCGCTGGGCGTCTCCTCCGCCAAACGGACCAGATAGGGTAGTCCCCCGCCATCTTCCAGGGCCTCTTTGCGTTCCAGATGCTCAGCCAAGGTTACCACGTCGAATGGCTGACTCTCCTCGGCCTGGGCTGCGATAGCGTTAAAAATCAGGCGGTGCTCCTTGCGGTAGAAATCACCCTCCACCACCAGGTCGGCGATCTTGTCCCAACTGGCATTATCCAGCATCAGGCCACCCAACACCGACTGCTCCGCCTGAACCGAGTGTGGCGGCACCTTGATAGCATGGGTTTCGTGATCCGGATAAGCTGGAATTTCTTCAGGATAGGCGGTTTCTGACATCAATCTTTGTCTGCTGAGGAGCTAGTGGGAATTTATCGAGCCGACCTGTGTAAGGATACGGGATTACGCGGGCCTAGGAAAGATGATGCAGAAACAAACTGAAAAACTTGAAAACGGAGGAAACAACCGCGAATGAGCGCGAATCAGCGCAAACATGCGGAAAAAGGAAGGCATGGCGCTGTGAATCGCACCATGCCTTCCCTTACTGAAAACAGATTCGCTTTACGCCAGAGGTTAACAGGCCCTAGCGAACTTGGGATTCAGCTGCTTACGCTTCCGGAATAATCGTCAGCTTGATGGTGGCATTCACATCAGCATGCAGATGCAGGTCGACTTCATACTCACCGGCGACACGGAATGCACCATTGGGTAATAACACCTCTTTCTTGGCAATTTCCACCCCGTTTTCTGTGACGATTTTAGCAATATCAGCGGTACCGACCGAACCGAACAAGCGCCCTTCATCACCCGCCTTACAGGTTATAGATACTGCCATGCCGTCCAATTTCGCCTTACGTGCCTCGGCAAGCTGCATCTTGGTAGAAGCCTCCTTCTCGAGTTCCGCACGACGCGCTTCGAAGATCTTCACGTTCTCTTCTGTCGCCGCCACGGCCCTGCCTGAAGGGATCAGGAAGTTACGGCCATAACCGCTCTTTACATTTACCTTTTCACCCAGATCACCCAGGTTATCTACTTTCTGCAATAGAATAATTTCCATTGTAACCACCTTTATATAGGTCAATTCATAGGTTACTCAGCCAAATACAACGACAATAAAGTAACCTGCTCTTACCCACTTTGATGTTGTCTGAAGCGGGTTCGAAAATCTATCCACACATCCATCAGACCGATGCTGGTCAAAGCCATCACCATCTGTGGCATGAACACAATCAGCAATAGGTAGACGACTACCAACCAGAGCTGCGCCGATTTCATTCCTTTGAACAAACCGTGAGCAACCGCCAATCCCTGAATAAACAACAGCCCTAAAAATACTGCACCTATGCAGTTGAGCGTAACTGGCGCATGCTCACCGGGTATCAACAGGAACAGTAATGCCAACGCGCCTACCGCTCCAACCAGCCAATGTACTCGCAGCTGATGAAACTCCTTGGAGAAGCCTCCCGGGTTATACAACAGTGCCTGCCACCAGCGGGCCAGATAGAGACTGGATACCAATTGCAACATATAAACCACTGCAACCAGACCACACATCACCACCGATAGCTGCTCTACCAGTTGCTGGCTTTGCGACTGTTCCAACAGTCCTGTATCCACAAAACGCTGCCCAAGCGGTTGCAGATACTCCTGCCAAAACAGCGCAGGCTCACTCAGCGCAATGTACTGTATCAACACCACCAAGAGGCCGAACCCCATGGCCACCTGGGTAGTAAATACCAATGACCGAGTGTTGCGTAACACCATGCCGAGGGTGGCTATCGGTAACCAAAGCACCAGCAAAACGCCTACTGCCGGTAGTGGATTCCCGATAACTATCAACATCAACAAGGCTATGGCCAATGTTGATAGAAGCAGCGTTTTAATCCCGCCCGGCGTTCCTTGGCGAAGGAATACCAATCCAACGCAGGCACTGCCAAGAATGCCGATAAACGGAAAAATCAGAGACAGCATGGTCAGGCCGGTGGCAGCCATGACTGACTGGGATGGCCCGCGCATCACAAAGGATGCTAATGCTTTCATGCCCCGCTACTCCGGAAGGTAGAAACCTCCTTAATGCTGATCGGTGTATGGCAGCAGTGCCAAGTAGCGAGCCCGCTTGATAGCGGTGGCAAGCTGACGTTGATACTTAGCCTTGGTACCGGTGATGCGGCTGGGAACGATCTTGCCACTCTCGCTGACATATGCCTTGAGCAGATTCAAATCCTTGTAATCGATCTCACTGATACCTTCCGCAGTAAAGCGGCAGTATTTCTTACGCCTGAAAAAACGTGCCATCTGTTATTCCTCTGATTCGGTCTTTTCTTCGGCTTCATCGGAAGCCTCATCATCATCACCCATGTCGCTAGTCTCATCATCACGGCTTCGCGAAGATGCGCTATCCTTCTCTTCATCTTCCTGGGACTTGGCCAGTTGAGAGATTTCGGTAACTGCCTCGTCGCGACGGATAATCAAATTACGAATCACGGCATCGTTGAAGCGAAAAGCGCTCTCCAGTTCGGTCAGCGCCTCGTCATTACACTCGATGTTCATCAGAACATAGTGAGCCTTATGGATTTTATTGATGGGATAGGCCAGTTGACGGCGGCCCCAATCTTCTAGACGGTGGATCGCACCACCCTTGGTTTCGATACCCGAGCGATATCGCTCGATCATAGCGGGTACCTGTTCACTCTGGTCGGGATGGACCAGGAACACGACTTCATAGTGCCTCATTGTCTCTCCTTTCGGGTTAGGCAGCCTCCCACATGTGCGGTGAGGCAAGGAGTGATGCCCGGTCGACGCGATGTCGTCGTTCAATAGACGCCAGCAACGGCAGTCGGGCACCGGGAAGCGGCGGATTCTACCGATTTACGGGGGAATCTGCAACTTGTGAAAATCCATCACTCACTCCGGTTTTCACACAAGCGAGTTAGAAATCGGCCTGCACACCGAGAAAAGCGCCATCGAAAGCCCAATCTGTATAGATGCCGTCCAAGTCATCCAGTTCCAGGGAGATGCGATGATAGCCACCCTTTAGGCTGATATCGACAGCCAGGCTCTCGACCAGTTTGAAGGCGACCCCTGCGGTATAATCCTGCAGGGTGTGGCCACCCA
>JASFJX010000176.1:0-6769 GCA_050119385.1 Candidatus Thiodiazotropha sp.
CATCGATATCGGAGTCTTTCAGGTAGGTATGGTACCAGCGGTTGATGCCTGCCACGTAGTCATCTCGTTGATGCTTCAGTCTCTCCCAGGAGAAGCCATTGACATCGATGTCGAAACCGTAATCTGCCGCATCATGCAGAGCGTGGGCGATGCCTGCGCCATACCACATAACCTTTTTGGGTACGCAGCCCAGGTTGACGCAGGTTCCGCCAACTCGCTTGGCTTCGATTACTGCGCATTTGGTACCGTATTTTGCTGCGCGTTCTGCTATCGAGAGTCCGCCGCTGCCAGCACCGATGGCGATCAAGTCATATTGTTGAGTCATTTTTCTATCTTCTCGTTCCCACGCTCCAGCGTGGGAACGCCTATCTGGCGATCATCCGTACTGCGTTTTTTAATATTCTACCAGCCGTATGCGTTCCCACGCGAGAGCGTGGGAACGAGATAGATATTTCAGAATTAACAAGCAAAAGCCTTAGGTTAGTTTATTTTTTAAGCGACTGGATGAAATATGCAGGTTAGGCAGTAGGACAGTGAAAAGTGCCAGAAGTGCCAGATGGCTGGTTTTCGTGAACCGGTAGGATTTTTAATTCTGTATTATAGGCTGTACTTCTTCTTAGGGAATAATTGGTTTTGCCGTTTAGTCTATGTTTTTACTAATCGGATGAATCATTAGGGCTGGACTGGTCTGAAAACCTGTTAGAAAATAACTCGTCTACTATAAGCCGTAGACTTTTACATCCATTGCTAATCCGCTATGAAGAAGTGCCTGAGTGAAAGTCGCAGTCATCTATAATCGTGAATCTCAAAAAGTCATCAATTTGTTCGGGCAACCGAACCGTGAGAGGTATGGCCTTGCCGCGATCCGCCGTATCGTCAATGGATTGAAAAAAGGTGGACATCAGGTCAAGGCGTTTGAAGGTGACAAGGATCTCATTGACCGCCTTGAAGAATTTATGCCTCGAACCCTGGTTGGTGAGCGTCCGGGTATGGCCTTCAACCTATCCTACGGTATCCAGGGTCAGGCCCGTTACACCCATGTACCTGGGATTCTGGAGATGGTGGGAGTTCCCTACGTAGGTTCGGGGCCATTGGCCCACTCCCTTGCGCTGGATAAGGTTGTCGCAAAAATGTTGTTTGTGCAGAATGATGTACCGACACCGGCGTTTGCCGTGCTCAACTCACCTGAATACGAACTGCCGAACCTCGACTTCCCCTTGATTGTAAAACCCAAGAATGAGTCCGTTTCATTTGGCTTATGTATTGTTCATGACGAGCAGGAGTTACGCAAAGCAGCCGATGTTATCTTCCGCGAGTATGAGCAGCCGGTATTGGTTGAGCAATACATCGAGGGGCGGGAGATAAATGTCGGTCTACTCGGAAACGGTGCCACATTGGAGACATTTAAACCCGCTGAACTCGAGTTTGGTGTGGATGGACCAAATATCTATACGGAAGCCGATAAACGCCGAACCTCTGGTCGGGAAATCGGTGTAATTTGCCCCGCGGCATTGGCTGCGGATGTCGTAGCTAAAGCGCAAAATATCGCGAGCAAGGCCTTCAATGTTTTGGGTTGTTATGACTGCGCACGCGTGGATATGCGTATGGATAGTGACGGCCAACTATACGTTCTGGAGGTGAACAGCCTGCCGAGTCTTGGTGAGCATGGTTCTTATGTGGCAGCGGCAGAAGCTGAGGGATTGGATTTTTCAGCCCTGATCAATCGCCTGGTGGAGGTGGCATCCGCACGCTACTTTGGAACCCCTAATCCCCCCGAACTCCATCGAGGTCGAATGCGGCCTTCGGAACGTGTATTCGCTTATTTGACTGAGCGTCGTGATCAGTTGGAGAAACGGGTAGAGGAGTGGGTAAACGTCTCCAGTCATAGTAACGACCCAGTAGGTATACGGCAGGGGGCCAAACAGGTTGGGGAGTTGATGAGTGAATTGGAGTTTAATTGTGTTAGCCAGTGCACGGATACTCCCCATGTCTGGTGTTGGGAATCAGCAAAGGGTATCAACAACGGGACATTGATCTTGTGTCATATCGATGTTCCTTATAATTCGGTCATGGGTGGGGAGCATTTTCACCGTGATCCTGAGTGGCTTTATGGGGAGGGTATTGGTGCCTCTCGCGCACCACTTGTACAGTTAGAGTATGCTTTGCGTGCGTTACACAGAGCGCGAAAACTTAAGCATATTCCACTGGGCGTTATGGTCTACTCGGACGAAGGGAGGGATTGCGAGGAGAGCGCCGAAATCATTGCCCGTGCTTCGGCAAAGGCAAAAGAGGTGCTAGTGCTACGCCCGGGTAATCTTAATGACAGTGTGGTTATAGGACGACGGGGACAGCGGCGTTATCGTGCGTTTTTTCAGGGAAAGCCACGCAAACTGGGACAGTCGGAAAAACGGCCGGAGGTTATGCTTCAAGCGCTAACGGCCCTGGAATCCATTTCGCTACTGACAAACAGAAAGGATCGCTTGGCCGTTTCCACGGTGGATCTTCGCAGTGATGCCTACCCAAGACTGCTGCCTCATCGAATAGTCGCGACTCTACAGTCATCCTTTCCGAACCTGCGTGCGGCAGATCAGTTGGAACAGCTAATCATGGATGAGTTGAAGAAGTGTCAGGCTGAATTGGCTCTTATTTCGGATAGGCCGCCGATGCCATCCAGGCGAATCAACAACGCCCTATTGAAGAAGCTATGTGATGTGGCGGCGGAGTGGGAGATCCCCATCAACAAGGAGACCAGTCTATGGCCTTCCGTTGCTGGGCTGGTGCCGCCACAAGTACCCGTTGTTTGTGGATTGGGACCTGTGGCAAGTGGGCTTTATACAGGGCAGGAGGCCGTCTCCCGTATCAGTCTGGTTCAGAGAACTCTACTTTTAGCGGCCTATTTATTGACTAAAGCGTGGTAGCGGGATAAACAAGACACCAGGCATATCCCCGTCAGGATCTTCGGGGTGGTTCAAAGCGGCACAAGGAAAAACCAATTTGTGGATTTCAAGGCCATCCTGAGGTATCGGTTTTTTGAAGCTATGGGGTTTTCCCGACACAGACCTCGACTGACCCATGCTATTTATTCGGGAGCGAATCCGGTTTTTGCATTTGTTTCAGCGTTTCCAAGGCAAAGCGTAGACTATCATTGACTTCATTCTCTGGCCTGTAGATGGCGAAGGCGGCCCTTTCGATAACGGGTGCGTCAGCGACGGTAAAAAGCCTTCCGCTTTCCAGCTCATGTTGTACCATCTGCCTTGCTAGATAGGCCGAACCGCCTGATGCCATCATTAGGTCCAGTGCCAATGCCCCTGAGTTGACCCTGGCGGATGGAGAGGGGATGTCAGGGAAGTATTCAGCATGTTGCAGTGCAAACAGGCTTCCCCAGTCGACCATGTAGTAATTTTTTGACATCGCCTCTTCGATGCTGCATTTCTCAGTGGAGACTAAGGCTAGGGGTATTTCGGCAATTTCTCTCAATGCCAGGTCAGACATTGCCGGTGGCTCGAACAGAATCAGCATGTCTAGCAGGCCGTTGACTAACCTCTCAACTAACCACTGGGAAGGCTGTACTTCGATTTGTAGAACCAATTTAGGCCTGGTTTGGTGTGCAAACACAGCCCAGTCTCTGATCAAAATACTCCATAGATCCAGCGTGCTGCCAATAGCAACCATCTCCGTACCCTCATCACTGAGGGCGATTTCATGCCTGGCCCGTTCCCAGCCATTAACGATAGTCTCGGCGCTGCGAATCAGGCGCGATCCAGCCGAAGTGAGCTGTATATCGTTGCGGCGACGATGAAACAGCTGGACACCGAGTTGTGATTCTAACAATTTTATCCGCGCACTTACCGCAGATTGTGTGACATGCAGGCTGTTGGCTGCCTTGCCGAAATGGCGGGTATTGGCAACCTTCAAAAAAGTCTTCAGTAGGGTGATATCCATTGATCTTCAAGCGATGCGTGGCAAGCTAGTGGGAGGTCAATTCTAACCTAACAATATGATCTATATCATGGTTAGTATGCCCAATGATCCACAGAACAATTCTCAGGTTGGAGCTAATGCTATATCCGGCGATGTGCCCGCGACCCGGTTTCGCTGTGTTGAACTATATCGATTTAACGGCAAATCTGTATCTGAACGGTGATCCCGGCACAAGCATCGCGTTCCCGAGTGAAACATGTGGATTAATGAATCAGAATATTTTGATAAACACTTTTAATCGTGACGATAAAATAATTTTGATTTCTTTGGCCCTGGTCAGGGTTTATTTTTTCGCTTCCTTTGTATTCACAAACTACCGATGAACACCGATACAGACGAAGTAATGCCTTTTATCGATGATCCAGACAAGAGTGAAGATCTGCACGCTTTTCCAACAGACCGGACGCTACTGGATGCAAGGCGTAAGATTGAAAGGCGCAAAGAGTTGTTGTCATTGCGTGAACTGCTGGATGACCCGTTGTTTGACATAGATCTCGAATAAGCGAGGTTTGGCGTGGGCTTTTTTTCAGTTCCAACTCATCTGTTCAAGGTGTGTTCTGAGCTGCTCCGCTGTGCGGAATTTTCGATTGATTAATGTGCGTTTCAGCCCGCAGCATATCTGCTTAATCTCATCGCATTGTTTTGCATAGTATTTTTGACCACCTAAAACATCGTAAAAGATGCGAATCAGATCGACTACATCTGCCTTTATGTGTTTGGTATCTGGTTTGCCCCAGTGATACAGGTCGAGTAGTTTGAGTTCGAAGTTCAGGCCATACTTTTTGAGTATGATATTTTCCAAGTGCAGATCACCATGGTATTCACCATTCCGATGAATGCATCCTATTCCCTTTGCCAGGGCGTGCAATAGATGAATTGCCTGAAAAGGGGTTAAGCGCCTTCCCGGTTGCCGCTTTATGAAGTCAGAAAGAAGTTCACCCTGTACATATTCCGAGACAAGAAATGTAATCGTTCTTCCATTCAGAAATATTTTCTCCTGGGTGTGATACTGGATGACAATATCGCAATGCCTCAACTTATGTAGTTTTCTGGCATAAAACTTAATTGTCCGGTCTCGCAAGTTTCGCTGCGGATAGAAAAACTTGGCCGCGCGCTCAATCCCAGTCGCAGTCTCTATGATTAAGTAGACCTCTCCTTCCCAGCCGGCACCAAGACGATCCACAATCATATATTTATTCGCCAAATTTGTGCTGGACGGAAAATCAAAATAGTTGAGCTTATGCATCTTGTCGGTTAATCATGTTAAAGGGGGATAAACATAACAGATTAACTGTTTTCATATTGTGAAAAGCTTATATTATGTGCTGCTAAGTCAAGTGCCTCTCACATGCTTAAAGCATTCCCGACGAAGTCTATCGCCGGGCATGCTACTCTTAAGGTGCCGGGTTAATAATTACTCACAGATCAGGCTTTGGAACCCATGTTCATGCGGCATAGTCCGTAACCCATTACTTGACAGTTCAGTTTTAGGAAAACATTGACTGTTTTTATCTGAATCCAGATAAACGGCGCCAACAGTAGAAAATATACCGGTGACATAGGTGTCACCAGCCCATTTTTCAAAAGGCCGAAGGTAATGAAAAAGAAACCGAAAACAAACATCGCAACACCGGGGCATACCAGGGCAAAACTACCCGCATCACGTTTATCGCCTCGGATATATTCTTCGAAGTAGCCTAACTGTTTCATCACTTTGTAGCCGAGTATCCCGACGATGATCTCCAACGATAATATGACAGAGGTGAAGACAAACAATCCAGGCCGGGAAAGTGGTTCCTCAAATCCATGATGCAGTCCCATAATAATTCGGATGCCGCTAATGCCGAACAGGGTCAGTATCGGTAGTAATATCCAAATTGTATAACTCGACTCTCTGGCAATGCCCTGTCGTAGCATCGATTTCATACCCAATACCAATTTCACGATTGCCAATAGCAGCGACAATGAGAGAAAAAAGATCGAACCGAAGATGCCGATGGCATTGATCGCTTGGGTATGGCTCATGGCGCCCGGACCGGCGAGACCGGTTGCGATCATGGCAAAGGCAAAAATCGCCATCAACTGACTCAGGTTGTTATTGCGCTCAAAATCGAACTCCCCTTTGGTCAGTATACGCAAAAAATAGGCTCCATAGATGCGCAGTGCATAGACTCCAATGGCAAAATATGCAACCAGAGCGAAGGGAAAAATCCACTCCACCACTTGCCATAGACCAGGCACAAAAAGTGAACCGAGAACAAACATCACATTCATACTCATACTGAGGGTCAATGGTATCGCCATCAAAGTAACTTCACTGTTACCTTTGCGTAGCGTTTCATAAGCTGAAGTTTGACGAAAGCGGTGGAAAGCGATCAGGCTCTTTGCCAACAGATGAAAATGGATAAAGGCGAAGGCAAGCACGGCAAACAGATCCAAAGCCAGTAAGGCAGAAATCAGTGGATTTTCGCCCTGTAACACTCCGCGAATCGCCTCAAAGGCAACCATTGGTGTCTGTGGGTGGGGCACCATGAACATCGGATAGAGAAAAAAGGAGATGGTCAATCCGCCCGCACCAAGCGCTGAGAGAAAATAGTGTGGACTGAAGGATGACTCGTTACTGCTGCGCATGTGGTAACACCTTTAGGCTGATAGGTTGAAAAGCCAAGCATATTAACAAGATTAATATATCATTATATGATAATACTCAATTACCCTGATAGTATTAAGGGTTCCTTATTCATGCAAGAGAACACATCCCGTACAGGAAAAGGTTGAACAAAATGAG
>JASFJX010000177.1:0-6767 GCA_050119385.1 Candidatus Thiodiazotropha sp.
GAGACCAATTGACCGCACTGGAGAGACACGTGTTTGAGGGCAAATTTCATGACAATCCGGCATAAGGATCTCAGGGGGCCATTGGGCTTCGGCCAATCCTGTTCTCTCTACAGCGGCCTCAATGGGGCAAGATCACTCCATGGGCTGTTCGCATTGGGATTGGCCGCACTGATCTGGTTTTTGCTGACTGGCGATGACTGGCGATCCTGGATGGTCGGGTTGCCGGTGGTGCTAGTGGCCGCCTGGAGCGCAGTGCGTCTGCGCGGCTCAGTTGAGCCGCGGATAAATCTGCTGGGATTGTTGCGTTTTCTGCCCTTCTTTGTTTGGGAATCGGTGCTTGGGGGTCTGGATGTGGTTTCTCGTGTGATGCGCCCAAGGATGCGTATAGCACCGGGATTTGTCGATTACCGGATGGCTCTTGAGAACGCTTCGGCAAGACTGCTGTTCGTTAATAGTCTGAGCCTGTTGCCTGGAACCCTGGCCGCAGATCTGGATGGGGACCTAGTGCGCATTCACGCCCTGGATCTGGGAGCTGATCCGGAAAATGAACTGATCCGCCTGGAGCGGGCGGTGGCAGCCGTTTATGGAGAAGCAATATGAGCCTGTTTGATCAAACAACGCCAGCCTATACCTGGCTGATGATTGCCCTTCTGTTGCTGATGTCGAGCCTGGTGCTGGGAATGGTGCGGGCGCTCAAGGGGCCAAGTCTGGAAGATCGTCTGCTTTCGATTCTGCTGCTTGGCACGGGCGGGGTGGCGATTCTGCTGCTGCTCTCGGTGTCGATGCAGCTTAGCGCCTTGCTCGATGTGGGTCTGGTGTTGGTGCTGCTGGCCGCCGTTGCGGCCGCCGCCATGACGCGGCGGGAGAGTAAAGATGTCTGATTTCATGGGGCTGATACTGGTTTTTGGCGGAATTGCCTTCTTTATCGCGGGCGCCATCGGACTGTTGCGCCTGCCCGACCTGCATTCCCGCCTGCATGCCTTGACCAAGGCGGACAATCTGGGATTGGGATTGGTAGCGGCGGGTGTCGCCCTGTACCACGGCAGTCTCTTGATTGCACTCAAACTGTTGTTGATATGGCTTCTGGCCCTGTTGGGCAGTGCCGCTTCTGCCCATCTGATATCCCAACATGCCCTGCGAAGGAGCCGTCAGCCATGAGCGAGACATTGGCCTTGCTGCCTGATCTGTTGTTGGCTGCCCTGCTGCTCGGCCTGGCCTGGGCGGCACTCTCCACTGCCGACCTGAAGCGGGGCGTGGTGCTGTATATCGCTTTCGGACTGCTGCTCGCCATTGTTTGGGCGCGGCTGCAGGCCCCCGATCTGGCCCTGGCCGAGGCGGCCATAGGCGCGGGTCTGGCCGGCGCGCTGCTGCTGGTGGCGCTGAGAGATGAAACGGTGGGAGATGAAACGGTGGGAGATGAAGCGGTGGGCGATGAGGCTGGCGGGTTGCCCGATCCTGGCCGGCGCCGGCTGATCGATCTGCTCGCATTGGGCATGACCTGCCTCATCGGATGGGCGCTCTGGATCGCCATCTCCCTCGAACCCGGGGAGAGACTGGCGCAGGCTGCCTACGACATGCTGGATCACAGCGGTGTGTCCAATCCGGTCACTGCGGTGCTGCTCAACTACCGGGGTTACGACACCCTGCTTGAACTCGTAGTGGTGTTGACCGCGGTGCTGGGGGTGCTGGTCATCGGCCGCGAGCGCCGGGGGTATCGGCGGGCGGGGCCGGTCTTCTGTGGCTTGGTCCGCTGGCTGGTGCCCTTGCTCATCCTCGCCGCCGGCTATCTGCTGTGGGTTGGCGCCCATGCGCCGGGCGGCGCCTTTCAGGCTGGGGCCACTCTGGCGGCGGCCGGGGTGGTGCTGCGCCTGGCGGGAAATGACAGTGCGGGACTGCCCGGCGGCTATGCGCTGCGTTGGGCGCTGGTCGCAGGAATAGGTCTTTTCCTGGTGGTGGGTATCGGGGGGACCGTCAACGGCGGGCGATTCCTGCAATATCCGCAGGCTTGGTCCGGCGGTCTGATCCTGCTGATTGAGAGCGCCGCCACGCTCTCCATTGCTGCCGCCCTGGCGCTGGCATACCGGGGCGGCAGACCCGGCGATTGGATGCCGCTTGCTGGTATAGACACTACTCGGGAGGTCTACCGATGACCCAGGCCTTGATCTACGCGCTGACCGGAGCCGCCCTGTTCATGCTGGGTGTGAGAGCGACCCTGTTGCATCAGACACTGCTGCCCAGGTTGCTGGCGTTGAACGTGAGTGGCGCCGGTGTGTTCCTGGTCTTCGTCTCCCTTGCCTACCGGGGCGATGCGCTACCGACCGATCCGATTCCCCACGCCCTGGTACTGACAGGTTTGGTGGTGGCCGTCAGCGCCACGGCGCTGGCACTGGCGCTCAACCGTCGATTGCGGGAGCTGGAACATGAATAACCTGCTGATAGGGCCTGTCGCCCTGCCACTGCTGGGCGCGCTGCTGGCGCTGCTCTGGCCCGGCAGATCGACACAGATCGGTGTTGCGGCTACAGGCCTGTCGTTGCTGGCCGTCCTGCTGCTCGGTATGCGAGTGGCCGAAGCGGGTGTGATGGAGCTGGCCCTGGGTGGCTGGTCGCCCGGGCTGGGTATTGCGCTGCGCGCTGACGGTCTGAGTGTGATGATGTTGCTGTTGTCTGCGCTGGTGTCGATGGCGGTGGCGGTCTACGCCAGTGTCTATTTCGCCAATGCAGACTATCGGGCCGAGTTCTGGGTCCTTTGGCTACTGCTGATCACGGCCCTGCATGCGCTGTTTCTCTCGGGCGACCTGTTCAATCTCTATGTCACCCTGGAGCTGCTTGGGTTATCGGCGGTCGTGCTGGCTTGTCTGGGGGGGAGCCGTGAGGCACTCCAGGCGGCGTTGCGCTATCTGGTCCTGGGGCTACTCGGTTCCCTGGCCTTCCTGATGGGTGTCGCTTTGATCTATGCGGATTACGGCAGCCTCGATATGGCAGCCTTGCGTAGCGCCATTGAGGCGGGCCCCGCCGCCTGGGTTGCCCTCAGCCTGATGACGGCCGGGCTGATGATCAAGTCGGCGCTGTTTCCACTCCATTTCTGGCTGCCTCCCGCCCATGCCAATGCCCCTGCGCCGGTGAGCGCGGTGCTCTCCGCGTTGGTGGTGAAGGCTGCGCTCTATCTTATCCTGAGGCTCTGGCTGGAGTTGTTCGACGGGGTGGTCACCCAGACGGCCGCGGTGATTGTCGGCGTCTTGGGTGCCGTGGCCGTGGTCTGGGGCTCCTGGGCGGCTTTGCGTGCTGAGCGGCTGAAGTTGATGGCCGCATTCTCTACTGTCGCCCAGCTCGGTTATCTGTTCATGTTCCTGCCTTTGCTGCAGGCATTGCCGGCCGGGGAGGATAAAGACGCCGCATTGGGTGCGTTTGTGCTGCTGGCACTGACCCACGGCTTTGCCAAGAGCGCTTTTTTCCTCGCTGCCGGCGTCATCATGCAGCGGGCGGGCCACGACCGCATAGCCGAACTGGGCGGCACCGCCCGGGCCCTGCCGGTAACCGCATTCACTATCGCTCTGGCCGGTGTGGCCCTGATCGGTCTGCCGCCCAGCGGTAGTTTCCTGGCAAAGTGGCAGCTGCTCTCCACTGTCTTTGTCACAGGCCAATGGGTTTGGCTGCCGGTGATCGGGGTCGGCACACTGCTGGCCGGTGCCTATATCTTTCGGCTGCTGGGCCATACCTTTGCTCCCGGTGAGGGGGTTGGTCCCTCACTTTCGGTCGGGCGTGAAGAGATTCCGGCCATTGTGCTGGCGGGCGTGGCTACCCTGGTGTTGGGCTTCTGGGCCTCGGCTGTGTGGGATCTGGTTCCGCTCAGCGCCTATTCGGGCGGGGAGGCATAATGGAGATGTCGGTCTGGCTGCCGGTGGGGATTCTACTCAGTTCCTTGATACCCGGGGTGCTGATCTTTTTCCAGCCGGAAGAGCGCCACCGTCTGCGAACCGTGCTCAATCTGGTGGGCGCATTGGTCAAGCTTCTCCTGGTGGCCGTGCTCATCTGGGGTGTCTTTCACGAGCAGGTCTATGAGACACGCTGGTCGATGGCCCCGGGGCTCGACTTCGTTCTGCATGCGGATGCGCTCTCGGTGCTGTTTGTATCCCTCTCCACCCTGTTGTGGCTGGTCACCACCATCTATGCCATCGGCTATCTGGAGCAGACGCCTCACCGCAGTCGCTTCTTCGGTTTCTTCAGTCTCTGTGTGACCGCTACGGTCGGGCTTGCGCTGGCGGGCAATCTGTTCACCTTTGTGATTTTCTATGAACTCCTGACCCTGGCGACCTATCCGCTGATTGCCCATAAGGGATCGCCCGAGGCCCTGCATGGCGCGCGTATCTATCTGCGCTATACCCTGTTCGGCGGACTGCTGCTGATGATCGGCGCGATCTGGCTGCACACACTGACCGGCCCTGTCGATTTCGTTCAGGGCGGCATACTCGATCAGTTTGCGCACCTGGACCCGGATCTGCTGCGCTGGATCTTTCTGCTGCTGATGCTGGGGCTGGGCGTGAAGGCGGCCCTGGTGCCCCTGCATGGTTGGTTACCCCAGGCGATGGTGGCGCCGGCGCCGGTGAGCGCATTGCTGCATGCGGTCGCGGTGGTCAAGGCGGGCGCCTTTGGCATCGTGCGTGTGATCTACGATGTCTATGGCGTTGAGTTCGCCGCCGAGTTAGGGGTGTTGTCACTGTTGGGGGCGGTCGCGGCGATCACCATTCTCTATGGTTCGTTCAAGGCGCTGTCCCAGGATCATCTGAAAAAACGCCTCGCCTACTCGACGGTGAGCCAGGTCTCTTACATCGCCCTCGGCGCGGCGATCCTTGGCCCTGTGGCCACCATCGGCGGTCTGGTGCACCTGGTGCATCAGGGCGTGATGAAGATTACCCTGTTCTTCGCCGCCGGCAATTATGCGCAAGCGCTCGGTGTACACCGGGTCAGCGAGATGGACGGTGTGGCCCGCCGCATGCCCGGGACCACCCTGGCCTTCACTATCGGCGCGCTCGGTATGATCGGCATCCCCCCGGTGGCGGGCTTTGTCTCTAAATGGTATCTGGGGCTCGGCGCAGTGGAGGCCGGTGCCGCGGCCTGGGTGTTGCCGGTGCTTGTCGCCAGCAGCCTGCTCAACGCCGCTTACTTTTTACCCATCCTCTATCGCGCCTGGTTCAAGTTGCCCGTACATGCCTGGCCGGACGACAGGACTGCTTCCTGCCCCAGAGAGCTGCCCGGTCCGCTGCTCTGGCCACCCGTAGTGACAGCGGCGCTGTCGCTACTGATCGGTTTGTTCGCGGCGGCGCCCTATAGTCCCCTGGAGTGGGCCGAGCTGATTGCCGGCAGGGAGTATAGGCAATGAATACCTTATTACTGTTACTACCGCCGCTGGTGCCGCTGCTTATGGCGCTTGTAGCCCACCGCCTGCAGAGTCGCTGGTGGTTGCTATGCGCCGCATTGCCCGCTTTCTATGTCGGCCTGATGGTCGAAGAGGGCAGTAACCTGGACATGCCTTGGCTTTTATTGGGTATGCATTTAATGCTCGATACCACAGGGCGTCTGTTTTTGACCTTCGGTTCCCTGATCTGGTTGCTGGCCGCGCTGTTCATCCCGCGCAGTGAACTGGCGCCTGGGGCGACCGGCTACCGCAAGCAGAGTTTCCTGCTTGCCATGGCGGGCAATCTCATGTTGATTCTCGCCGCCGATATGCTGACCTTCTATGTAGGCTTTGCCTTGATGGGGCTGAGTGCTTATGGGTTGGTGTGGGGCCCTTCTCAAAGGGCGCGACAGGCCGCCCGTGTCTACCTGGTATTTACCCTGATCGGCGAGCTGGCGATCTTTGCCGCTCTGTTGTTCCTGAGGGCGAACGCCGGATCACTGTTGTTTGAGGATCTACACGTCAATCCCACCCCTCCGATAGCCCTTGCCTTGCTGCTGTTGGGGTTCGGCATCAAGGTGGCCCTTCCCGGTCTGCATCTGTGGTTGCCCCGAACCTACACCTTGGCACCCGTGTTCGGGGTTGCGGTCCTCAGTGGCCCGATGATCAAGGCGGGTCTGCTGGGTTGGTTGCGCTTTCTTCCCTTCGGCACACCGGTCGAGCCGATGTGGGGAGATGGATTGATGCTCTTGGGGATGCTGGGCATCACCCTGGGTCTGGTGATCGGTATGGTGCAGCGCGAGCCTCGCGCCGTTCTGGCTTACTCGAGTATTGCGAAAATGGGGCTCTTCAGCGCCCTGATCGGCTTCACCCTGAATCACCCGGTGCTGGCCGGTGGATTACTTCCGGTGATTGTGATGGTGGCGCTGCACCATCTGATGGTCAAACCCATGCTCTTCATGGGACTCGATCTCTGGCAGCGACGTGCTTCAGGTTCCTGGTTGCTACCGGCCCTGATTCTGCTGGCCCTCTCCCTGGCGGCGTTTCCCCTGACCGGGGGAGGAGCGGCCAAGTCCGCTCTTTCAACAGCCTTGGGTGTCAACCTTTCCTGGTTGCTGTGGTTGTCGGGTATTGCCGCCGTGGTACTGATGAGCCGCTTCCTCTGGCTGTTGCAGAGGAGGACTCGATCCACCCGGAGCGACCCCGTCACACTCATGGGCTGGTTCTTGCTGCTGCCTGCAGCTGCCTGGGCTCCCTTTGCATGGGATGAGATCTCATTTGAACCAAAGGCCCTGGTACCACTGGCTGCGGGTCTTAGCTTGTTTGTCTTGGGAATGGTATCTCGGCAGTGGCTGGTTTCATTGCTGCAACTGAT
>JASFJX010000178.1:0-6760 GCA_050119385.1 Candidatus Thiodiazotropha sp.
CCGAGGTACATGCCTGGGGAGATGCCTCCCGCGAAAAGCTGGAGAATGCCGCCTGCGTGCTCCATCTGGCGGCACCCTACGTAGCCCTCGGCGAAGCCGCCCGCCATCGCGGTAATCTCTCCCGCTTGCAGGGCTGGGTACCGGCGGTAGAACTCCACCGGGTCGAGCACACGCTGCGCCAGAAGTTCCGCAACGCCTTCGTCATCGAGTCCCGCGACCCACTGCCCGAAGAACGCCCCCTGGTCCCCTCGGTCATGCGCCATAATCGCCTGCTCAAACCCTTCTCACAACTGGTCATGCAGTACGGCATACCCCGCTACGGCGAATTCAATCCAACCCACCTGTTCGCCTTCACCTACATCCTGATGTTCGGCATGATGTTCGGCGACCTGGGCCACGGCGGTATCATTCTGACACTCTCACTGCTGTTTCGGCGCAAGCTAGGTCCCTTTACCCCATTTGGTATCACCACCGGCCTCTCTTCCATGCTCTTCGGCGTGCTCTACGGCAGCCTTTTCGGCTTTGAGCATCTCTTCACACCCTTGTGGATCGCACCGCTCAGCGACCCACTCTACATGCTCAGCGTAGCCCTGGTGTGGGGTATAGGTCTTATTACTCTCTCCACCCTGCTCAACATCGTCAACCATCTATTGCAGGGAGACCGTCACGGCGCCCTGTTCGGCGACAACGGTGTGCTCTCGATACTGCTCTATGCGGGGCTGCTGGGAACAGGCTACAGCCTGTATACTGACGGTCATGCCAGCAGCCTTTGGGGCAGCCTGGTGATCCTGACTTTGCTCGGCATCTTCGCCCACAAATTGATCGAACAGGAAGCCTCTATTGGAGAACGCCTGCTAGTCGCCTTCATCGAAACCTTCGAAACCGTCACCGGCTATGCCTCCAACACCCTCTCATTCCTGCGTGTCGCCGCATTCAGCCTGAATCATGTCGCACTGGCCATTGCCGTATTCACCCTGGCTGACAAAATGGGCACCACCGGACACTGGATAACCGTAGTGCTGGGTAATGTATTCATTCTGGTGCTGGAGGGCCTGATTGTCGCCATCCAAGTATTGCGTCTCGAATACTATGAGGGCTTCACTCGTTTCTTTTCGGGGGATGGGAAGGCGTTTAAACCATTAACGCTATGACAGAAGAGTCATGATTTGTGACTTATTGCTTTTTTGACCTGAATCTGTGAATTCCAAAGGAGTGCAGTACGCAAGATACTGATAACGAACTTCTTAGCTAAAAATCTAAAACTCATAACTAAAAACTCAACGTAAAGGAGAGAATCATGTACTGGCTTATCGCAGTTATGACCCTGGGCATCACAGGCATGATAACGACTGGCATAATCATGGAGATGCGGCCCGCCAAAGTCATAAAACCCTGGTTCAAACCTACCATCGGCATCAACCTGCTGCTCTTCATCATCGGCCAGATCGCCTTGGTTTTCATGGCTGCTCAGGAGGTCATGGCAGCACCTGCCGTTGTCGAGGCGGGGAAAGAGGTCTCCATCGGACTGGGTCTGGGCATCATCGGCGTAGGCATCCCCACAGGCCTGAGCACCATCGGTGCCGGCGTCGCAGTCGGACCCATCGGCGCGGCTTCACTGGCAATGCTGGCGGAAAAGCCGGAACTTCTCGGCCGGACCCTAATCTACCTGGGCCTGGCTGAAGGTATCGCCATCTACGGCTTGGTCATGAGTATCCTGCTGCTGGACAGAATATAGGGTCTGTCGAGGTACGTCATGAGTGAAACCACCACCCACAAGGTCAGAAACATTTTCGTAGGCAGTCATGCGCTAACCGATGGTTTTCGCCTGATCGGTTTCGAGACCCTGATCGACCCTGACGAACGCGAGCTCGACCAGCTGCTCAGCGAATTGCAACGCGAGCGGCAGCGAACGCTGCTGATCATCGAACAATCGATCAACCACATCGGTTCGAAGCTGCTGAAGCAGATCCGCCAGGAAGGGGGGCGCATCGTCCTGACCGAGGTCCCTTCACTGCGCACTCCCGACGATTTCCATAGCGAGCTGGACGCCCAACTGAAAAAACTGACCGGTGGCTAACCCAGGAGACCTAAGTGTGAATCAGGTTGAAACACTGGAACAAACGATCCTTGAACGCGCCAAAATAATGGCCGACGAGTGCGCCCACCGCGCAGAGGCGGGGCGTAAGAACATCCTGCGTGAGGCGAGCGAGCGGCTCCATCTCCGGGAAGAGAAAGAGACCCTGCTAGCCAAGTCCCAGGCTGAACGCGCCTACCTGCGACGGGTACAGGCAGACGAGCTCAAGTTGCTCAGCAAGATGGACCACATGCGCTGGAACCTGGTGCAGGTGGTCATTGAACGTCTTCAGCAGCGCATGAAGATACTGACCCAGGACGAGACCAAGTACTTTGAACTGCTACAAGCCTATCTGCGGCAGGCCGCGGGGCAGATTGAACAGCAGCGGCTGCTGGTCTCGGTCAGCAACGAAGACCTGCAACGTCTGAAACCGAAATGGCAAACCTTGACCTCAAACCTGGCGCCAGGTAAGACATTCGAGCTGGCGGACGAAAGTATCGACACCATCGGTGGCTGCCTGATCACCACAGCCGACAAAAAAATTCAGATCGATCACACATTCGAGGGCCGACTCGCCCGCCTGGAACGCAAGGTACATCAAGCGTTGGTCGAGCGGCTATTACCCCCCATCGGCGACGGACAGATACTTTGACTATGACACGTATAAACAAAAAAGGCACGATTCAGGATATCAACGGGCCCATCGTCACCATTAGGCTTCCCGGTGTGCAGAACGGTGAACAGGTACGCATAGGCAGCCTCGGTCTGTATGGCGAAGTGATCTCTCTCGAAGGTGACCAGGCACTTGCCCAGATCTACGAATCCACTGAGATGGTGCGTCCCGGGGAACCGGCGGAAGGATTGGGCCATCCCCTCTCGGTCGAACTCGGACCGGGTCTCATCGGTGGCATCTACGACGGAGTCCAACGCCCGCTGGAGGAGATGTTTCTCAAGGCCGGAGACCAGATCCCGCGAGGACTCAGCCCCCTGCCCCTGGATCGCGAAAAAATGTGGCACTTCGTTCCTGGTGAACACCTCGAACCCAACATGCCGATCATTGGCGGCGCCCGCTTGGGCATGGTACAGGAAACAGAAACCGTTGAGCACCGGATCATCGTGCCACCGAATATTGAAGGCAAATTGATCGAACTCGCCCCAGAGGGTGACTACAATCTTGAAGAGACCATCGCCCAGATTCGCGACCGTCAAGGCAAAGTGCGCCATCTCAAACTCTACCACCGCTGGCCAGTGCGCAAGCCCCGCCCCTATCAGAACCGAGATCATGGCGTCGAGCCGCTGATTACCGGACAGCGCATCCTCGATACATTTTTCCCCCTACTCAAGGGAAGCAAATGTGCCGTACCCGGCCCATTTGGCGCAGGCAAGACGGTGGTACAGCACCAGGTCGCCCGCTGGGCCAATGCCGACATCGTCATCTATGTGGGTTGCGGCGAGCGCGGCAACGAACTAGTTGACGTACTCGACAGCTTTCCCAGATTGAAAGATCCCTATTCCGGCCGCCCCTTGATGGACCGTACCCTGTTGATCGCCAATACCTCCAACATGCCGGTAGTGGCCCGCGAGGCATCGATCTATGTCGGCATCACCATTGCCGAATACTATCGGGATCAGGGCTATGACGTAGTCATGCTGGCCGACTCCACCAGCCGTTGGGCCGAGGCCCTGCGCGAGGTCTCAGGCCGTCTCGGCCAGATGCCGGTGGAAGAGGGCTATCCCGCCTATCTCGCCTCCCGTCTGGCGGCCTTCTATGAGCGCGCAGGCCGAGTCGAAACCATGGATTGCGGCAAGGGCTCGGTGACCTTGATCGGGGCCGTCTCCCCCCCCGGCGGCGACTTCTCCGAACCGGTCACAAGTCACACCAAGGAGATCATCCAGACCTTCTGGGCGCTCTCCAAAGAGCTGGCGGACGCCCGTCACTACCCGGCCATCGACTGGGTCGACAGCTTCTCCGCCGATGTAGGCACCGCCGCCGAGTGGTGGCATAAAAACATCGACCGCAGTTGGGAGAAGCGCCGCGCGCAAGCCTTGGCCATGCTGGCAAGGGACGCGGAACTGTCGCGCATCGTCAACCTGGTGGGCCCCGAGGCCCTCTCCTCCGCCCAACGCTGGGTACTGGAGGGCGCCGCCCTGATCAAAGAGGGAGTGCTTCAGCAGAGCGCCCTCGATCCGGTGGATACCTTCTCCTCGCCAGAGAAACAGTTCATGCTGCTCGACCTGATCCTCACAGTCTATGACGAGGGCGCTGCCCTGATCGAACTCGGTGTGCCAGTGCAGGAACTCTCCGATATGCCGATTTTGGCCCGACTGCGCCGTTGCAAGGAGCTTTACGACTCGTCCCAGCTCGATCAGCTCAAGGCCTTTCGCGAAGAAACCCTGAGGGACTTCAAAGCGATCCATTCCGAATATGCACAACGGGGGGAACAGACAGCATGAGCGCCAAGGAGTATCGTACCGCTTCCTCTGCCCGGGGCGGGCTGTTAACCGTCGCCAATGTCCCCAATATCGCCTTTGGCGACCGGGTGCAGATCCGCGATCAACAGGGCAGCACCCGAAACGGTCAGGTGATCCGCAGCTCCAACGAGGAGGTATTGATTCAAGTCTTCGAGGGCACCTCGGAACTCGACCTGGAGAGCACCTGGGTGCGTTTCCTCGACGAACCAGTGGAGATCACCCTCTCCCCGGAGATCCTAGGTCGTGTCTTCAACGGCCTCGGGGAGCCGCGTGACTTCCGCCCCCCCATCATCTCCAACCTGCGCCGCAGTATCAGCGCCGCCGCTTTCAACCCGGCGGCCCGCACCTATCCGCGAGAATTCATCCAGACAGGCGTCTCCACCATCGATGGTCTCAACTCCCTGGTGCGAGGCCAGAAGCTGCCGATCTTCTCCGCTTCCGGCCTGCCGCACAACCGACTCGCGGCGCAAATCGTGCGCCAGGCCAAGCTGCCCGACGACGACAGCCGCTTTTCGGTGGTCTTCGCCGCCATGGGCGTCTCCTACTCCGACGCCCGCTTCTTTCAGGATGAGTTTGCCTCCTCCGGCGTACTGGGCAATGTAGTGATGTTCGTCAACCTGGCCGACGATCCGCCAGTGGAGAGACTCACCCTCCCCCGTATGGCATTAACCGCGGCGGAGTACCTCGCCTTCGATCTCGATCGCCACGTACTGGTGGTAATGACCGACATGACCCACTACGCCGAGGCGTTGCGCGAAGTCGCCACCGCCAAGGGCGACGTACCGGCGCGTAAAGGCTACCCCGGTTATCTCTACTCCGACCTGGCGGAGATCTACGAACGCTCCGGGCGTATCAAGGACCGCCATGGCTCCATCACCCTGGTGCCGGTATTGAGTATGCCGAGCGACGACATCACCCATCCGATACCCGACCTCACCGGTTACATCACCGAGGGGCAGATCGTACTCAGCCGGGAACTGAACAACCAGGGTATCTATCCGCCGGTCCACATCTCCCCTTCCCTGTCGCGTCTGATGAAAGACGGCATCGGTAAGGACTTCACCCGCGAGGATCATCCCCATGTCTCCAACCAGTTGTATGCCCTCTACGCGCGTGCCCTGGAGACCCGCAACCTGGCCTCCATCATCGGCGCCGACGAACTCTCCGCCCGGGACCGCCGCTACCTCGAGTTTGCCGAGGCCTTCGAACAGCGCTTCGTTCAACAAGGCGAGGATGAGAACCGGAGTATCGACGAAACCCTCAACCTGGCCTGGGACCTGCTCTCCACCTTCCCGCCAGAGGCACTGACCCGGGTCAACGAAACCGAAATCGCCAAATACCATCGGCAGAGCACATGACAGGTAAACGAATCAAAGCGGCTCCGACCAAGAACACTCTGCTAAATCTGAAGCGGCAGCTCAATTTTCTTGAAGAGGGACACAACCTGCTGGAACGCAAACGGGAGCTGCTAACCCGACTGGTTTATCAACGCATCAGCGAATACCGCAAGATCAGGGATCAGGCCCATGAAGCCACCAAGCTAGCCTATCACTGGCTCAGCATGCTGCAGCTGCGCATGGGCAGTCGCGCCATCAAACAGACAGCCCTGGGTGTGGAACCGGTACTCGATGTGAAAATCCTGCCAAGACGAAATCTCGGCGTAGAGTTTCCATCGGTCACCGGAGAACTCCTCCCCCTCAACCCAGTCGGCCTGCTCGGTACCGATCCGAGTTTCGACTCAACCCGCCTGCACTTCGCCGAAGCCTCACTGCAGCTTGCGAAGATGGGCGAAGTATCCATGAGCTTAAGTCGCCTGATCGCCGAACAGCGCAAGGCGCAGAAACGGGTGAATGCGCTGCGCTATAACATCATTCCGCAGTATCGCAATACGATTCGGTTTATTGAGAATGCGCTTGAAGAGGAAGAAAGGAATGCGCTGTTCCAGGTGAAGGTATTGAGGGATCAGGAGAAAATATAGAAACCGTCAAGAGTTTTCCCGTTCCTGACATAGATTGCCCGGCGATCGAAGTCAAGATCCAACACACGTAATCTCACGCTTTCGATCAGCCTCAAGCCTGAGCCGTATTGTAGACATGCAATCAACCAATACTGGCCATTCAAATTTGAAAGCACTTTCGAGACCTCGCGTTGTGTGAGCACGACAGGCAGTCGCTGGGGCTTTTTCGCACGCACAATGCCATCAATCTGCTTCAA
>JASFJX010000179.1:0-6752 GCA_050119385.1 Candidatus Thiodiazotropha sp.
GCCACGCAGCAGGTGTTCGTCATGCTCATTGAGCAGGTAGAGGGTGCCGTCCTTGATCGAGTGTATCTCACCGGTCTTAAGATCCTCGATCTCACCATCTCCAGCAACACAATAGACAGCTTCGATGTGGTGTTTGTACCAGATATGGGTTTCGCTACCCGACTTGATGATGGTCTCATGGAAAGAGAAGCCAGCTGCATCATCATTGAGGACAAAGCGGCGGCTAACCCAGTTGCCGTTCTCGGCATGCACTTCACGCTCAGTGCCGACAATCTCTTCAAGCCTGCGTACAATCATGCTGCGGTATCCCCTTTTTTGGCCGCTTCCTTTTGTGATAGCAGACCACCGATAGCCTTGTCGATAATGGCTATCCCATTGCGCAGGGTCTCCTCCTCAATCACCAGGGAGGGTAGGAACTTCACCACGCTGTCATCGGCACCGGCTAGCTCGATGACAAGCTTGTTGGCGAAGGCTTCTGCGGATACTTCAGCGGCAAAACCGGAGCGATCGATATCCAGTCCCCAGACCATACCACGCCCACGCAACTCGATATCGAGTTGTTCATTGTATTTCTCGACGATCTTAGAGAGCTCCTCCTGCATGATTTGCCCCTTGTATTTGATCGATTCGGCGAAGTCATCGTTATCCCAGTAGCTCAGTGCCTGTGTAGCTGCGACAAAGGCGAGATTATTGCCACGAAAAGTACCGGTATGCTCGCCAGGTTGCCACTGGTCAAGCTCGGGACGCATCAAAAGGATTGCCATCGGCAGACCGCCACCGATCGACTTGGAGAGGGTTACCATGTCGGGCTTGATGCCGGCCTCCTCGAAGCTGAAGAAGGTACCGGTACGGCCGTTGCCCATCTGAATATCATCAATTATGAGAAGGATATCCAGGTCCCGGCAGAGTTGTTCCAGGTCACGCAGCCACTTGGCGGAAGCAACGTTAATACCGCCTTCTCCCTGTAATGTCTCGACGATAATCGCAGCAGGCAGATCTACCCCGCTGGAGCCATCCTCCAGGAACTTGCGTAGGTAGTCGACTGTGTTTACCTCGGGCCCCAGGTAGCCGTCAAAGGGAACCGAATCCGCGTTGTTACGGGCCCCATAGGATTCATCACGGTAGAAGTCGTTACCGGTCACCGCCAGTGCTCCCATGGTCAGTCCGTGATAGCCATTGGTAAAAGCGATGACATTGGAGCGGCGCTTGACCATACGCGCCAGCTTCAGTGCGGTCTCTACCGCATTGGTACCGGTGGGACCGGTAAACTGCACCTTGTAATCCAGGTTACGTGGTCCCAGGATAGTGTCGCGAAACTTCTGCAGGAATTTCTTTTTCGCCACGGTTGCCTTGTCGAGGGCGTGTACGATGCCATCACGCTGCAAATATTCGATCAACGCCTCGCTAATCAGGGGGTTATTGTGACCGTAGTTAAGGGTGCCGGCACCGGCAAAGAAATCGATGTACTCGTTGCCCTGCTCATCATAAAGAAATGCTCCCTTCGCAGTGTCGAACACCGCAGGGAAGGCGCGGACATAACCGCGAACCTCGGATTCCATCTCTTCAAAAATACGCATCGTATATCTCCAATATTTATGAATTCTGTGTGGAGAGCGGAATCCTTAACAGGATTTCGCTCTCGTGATCACCGCCGGAACCGAAGGCTGTTGCCTCGAGGAAGGCCTCCTCATGTAATCTGGTGCCCTGAGTAGCAGCCAGGCGCTCAAACAATCCCCGTGAGGCGGCATTGCTGGGGTTGACCGTTGCCTCCACCTGCTGCACTTCATCTTTCTGAAAACGCTGTAACAGTGATTCGAGCATGCGCCAGGCAATCCGCCTGCCACGCAGTGTCCGATCAACCACCACCTGCCAGACAAACAGGGTCTGTGGGCGCTGCGGGATACGGTAGGCCGAGAGGAAGCCGACAACCTTGCCCCGAGACTCGGCAACAATACAGCTATCGCTGAAATGATCACTCAGCAGGTAGTAGCTATATACCGAGTTCAGATCGAGGGGAGGACTATTCGCGATTAACTGGTGGATATCATAGCCGTCACTGGCCCGGGGTTTCCGTATGTTGATCTCATCTTGCGTGGCGGACATCAGTCTCCAATTGAATGCTATTGCTTAGTATACAAAACATTAGCATAGTAATTATTTGTAGGCAAATATGGCTATGGCCGTAAAAAAGTGGCATGTTAATTTATTAATTATAGACTTTCCAACGAAAATTACAGGGTTTTTTTGATGGAAACATACGATCAGGTCTTGATTTCACTGCGTCAAATCATCCGCGCAATTGATTTGCATTCTAAGAAATTAGAGCGAGAATCCGGTCTAACTGGTCCGCAATTATTGGTAATGCAGCTTATCGGTAGCCACGGCGAAATCACCTCGGGCGTTATCGCAAGAGAGGTAAGCCTTAGTCAGGCGACGGTAACGTCTATCCTCGATAGGCTGGAGCGCAAGGAAATGCTCAAACGTGAGCGCAGCACGACTGACAAACGCAAAGTGATGGTTTCGTTGACTGAGCAAGGATGCAAGGCACTCGACAAAGCCCCCACCCTGATGCAGGAGTCGTTTATTCGTTCCTTCAACCAGTTGGAGGATTGGGAACAGTCGCTGATACTCTCCTCGCTCCAACGGGTGTCCGACATGATGAATGCGACAGATCTTGATGCTGCACCGTTACTTGATAGTTCTGATGAGCAGGTATTAGAAGGGTGAATATGTGTAATCAGGTACTGTTTTTTTAAAAAAACAAAAAAAGTCGCCAAGCTTAGTTGCTTGGCGGCTTCTTTTCAGTAACCGGGTTTGACGGCTACTAACACATCGGCTTATTCACCTTCAGCAGGTGCCTCAGTGCTTTCACTACCGGCGCCTTCGAATGCGCTGAACTCAGCCGCATCGACCATACCGTTCTCGTCGGCATCGATGGTGCTCCAGTTCTTGCTCAGGTCTGCATCCATAGCAGCCTCTTCAGCACTGATGGAGCCATCCTGGTTAGTATCGAAAGAGGCAAAATCACCAGCGTAAAGTGCTGTGCTCAGTGCCAGACCGCTAACCATGCTAATCATTGTAGCCAGAGTTCTCTTTTTCATAGTTTCCTCCTCATGAATTGAGATTTAGTTGAACTCGGTGTTATTGGTAGCACACAGCGTGCCAATTATCATGATTACAATAAAATCATATAGTTAGCACTTTTCGACTGGTTTCCAAACCATCAACCCCTACTTCTTCTGTCGCTGTATACAGACAACTAATGACTGTTTTTTATAACCGCTTGAAATAAAATAGATTTACCTGTCGCTAATGAGCGACAGGTTAAATTGGCGCAGCTAAAAGTGACACCAGGACCAGATTCAACTTGAGGATAAGGAAAGACCACAGATATCATTCCTACCCACTATGAAATCGAAGTTGGGATTCAGTCGCTTTTTCTCTTTCTCCACGCTGCTGCTCGGGGGATTTTTGGTGGTCTTGTTTCCATTGCTTGGCGGACTGTTCAACATCAGCTATCAGATGGACCGTATCGCGGCGGACGGCCGTCGTTCGGTAACGATTACCGAGGAAGTGACCCTGCTGAGTCAGCAGATGGCAGAAGCCGTACTCGCCTTGCAACGGGCATCTGGCCAGTATTTTGTCCTGGAAGATCCTGCGCTTCTAAGTAGACTCGAAAAATCCCACTTACGTATTCTGAACACCATCACCAGCTTGCGCAGCATGTCCTTGGACAAGAAACAGATAGCTATGGTTAACGATATAACTATCCAAGAAGCCTCCTTGTTTCAACAATTGAAAAGCGCACATCGAACCAGTGCTGAGGGTTTCGACTCCTTCAAACCCGATTTCGACCGGTTGCATAATAGTGTGTCAGCCTTGACAGACCAACTTGGGACACTGATTCAACAGCAGCAGGCTAAGCTACGCAGGATGGCAAATCAGGTGCAACGTACCATGATCTGGCAGAGTGCGGCTTTTATCGTGCTATCTCTGTTGCTCGCCGCCGTGCTCTCCTGGCTGCTCAGCCGACCTGTGAGGCAACTCACCCATAGCATACGCCGACTGGGTGACGACGATCTAAAGACCAGAGTATCAGTCAAAGGGCCGAAAGACATGGTCAGCCTGGGCAATCAGTTGGATTGGCTGAGACAGCGCTTGATCGAACTAGAGGATGAAAAGCTGCGATTCTTCCGCCAGGTATCCCATGAGCTGAAAACCCCTCTGGCAGCTCTATGGGAGGCAGTGGATCTGCTCTCCAACGAAGTAGAGGGGGATCTCACCCAACAGCAAAGAGAAATCCTTGATATCATGCAGGGCAGTGTTCGCGTACTTAGACTAAGAATCGAACAGTTGCTCAATTATCAGCATGCGTTACATCAAACAAAAGTACAACAACGCTCCACTGTTTCGTTACAATCATTGGTCGATGGGGTTACCCGGCATCATGACCTCTCACTAAAGGCGAAGCGGCTGCATCTCTCTGTATCTGTAGCAGGTGTTACGTTGCAGGTCGATGAAACTCAGATGGAGATAGTCATCAACAACCTCGTCAGCAATGCGATCCGTTTCAGCCCTGAGGGTGGTAACGTAGAAATCCAGGCAGAAACACATCGAGATGAAACCCGCATCACTGTCTGTGACCAGGGCCCTGGTGTACCTTTGGAGGATAGGGCATACATATTTGAGCCATTCTACCAAGGCGGCAACCAGACCCCCGGCCGAATCCAGGGCAGCGGGCTCGGTCTGGCAATTGCCAGAGCACACATTGAGGCACACGGAGGAAAGCTTGCTTTGATAGATAGAAAATCATCAGGCACCTGTTTTCTTATCAACCTGCCAATCAACAGAGAGGCCGTTGACGATGAATCTTAAGCAAACAGGTTTTCTATTATACCTATTGTGGCTCACTGGCTGTGCCACCACGGGACCGGTCAGTGGTATTGACTCTGATGATGACTCAAATAGAGAGTGCCAAAAGGATATAAGCAGCACGGACACAGGCGAAACAGTCCGAACAGCCAGCCCAAGCAATACAGCCACCCCCTATGTATCAAACGACACAACTGCCGCGGATGAAATAAAGGTTTTGACACTGCCACAATTGCTTTACCGATTGGACCGTGCCACAAATTTAGATCCAAGTGCTAAAAAAGAACGCATCAAACGAATGGATGCCCGGTTTGCACAGTTGAGACCGGCAGACAGGTATGAATTTGTCTTGCTGCTCACCCATAAGGACATGAATAACAAATCACTCAACCGGGCCATATCCATCCTGAATGGGCTGGAGGAGTATGTAAAAGACCCCATCGTACGAGAGTTGATCCTACTGCATCGTAGCTATTTTGTAATAAAGAAGGAGTATCGCTCGGAACGCAGCAAGACCGTTGAACTTAAAAAGAAGATCGAACATCTTAAGGGGTTGGAACAAGATCTCGACAAGTCAAATTCCAGGATACAGGAATCTTTGAACCCCATACAAGGAGACGCCCAGCAACCGTGAATAGAAATCGTGTCCTACTGGTCGATGATGACCCCGATCTATTAAAGCTGCTGTCGATAAGATTGACATCCGCAGGCTACCATGTGGAATCGACATCCAGCGCGGAGCAAGCGCTAACCAACATCGCACTTGCCCGGCCTCGGGTGGTGATCACCGATCTGCGCATGCCCGGGATGGACGGCATGGCGCTGTTTCAACATCTGCATCACAAGGATCCATCCCTGCCTGTGATCCTGTTGACGGCCCACGGCACCATTCCCGATGCGGTACAGGCAACCCAAAGCGGCGTGTTCGCTTATCTCACCAAGCCCTATGATCCCAAGGCCTTGTTGCAGTTGATCGAACGCGCCGTCGCCCTGACGCTGCCCGATGAGTCGACACATGATGGTGCGGATGGGCCCTGGCGGGATGAGATAGTTACCGCCAGCCCGGTTATGGAGTCGTTACTGGCCGAAGTACAGTTAGTAGCGTGCAGCGACGCCAATGTTTTCATTCAGGGAGAATCCGGTACCGGCAAGGAGTTGCTGGCCCGTGCTATCCATAAAGCCGGTTCCCGTGCCGACAAGCCCTTCGTGGCCATCAATTGCGCGGCCATCCCGGAGCAGTTGCTCGAATCAGAGCTCTTCGGTCACGCCAAAGGGGCCTTCACCGGCGCGGCATCAGCACGTGAGGGACTGCTCAAGAGCGCCAACGGCGGTACAGTATTTCTTGACGAGATCGGCGATATGCCCCTTGCGCTCCAGGCAAAGCTGCTTCGCGTGCTACAGGAGCGCGAGATACGGCCAATCGGTTCCAGCGTGATGATCCCGATCGATCTGCGGATCGTATCCGCTACGCATCGTGATCTGGAACAGGCGGTTGCCGACGGTGAGTTTCGCGAGGATCTCATTTATCGGCTCAATGTGGTAAGGCTCTCAATTCCGTCATTGAAAGAGCGAAAGGAGGATATTCCGTTACTCGCCAATCACTTCCTCGAACAACAATCGGGGAAAAGGCGTGTCGAGGCTTTCACGCCGGAGGCGATGGAACTGCTCATCGCCAACGATTGGCCAGGCAATGTTCGCCAGCTGGTGAATGTGGTAGAGCAATGTTGTGTGCTATGCACGAGCAGTCTCATATCTCCGGCCCTGGTGGCCAGGGCACTGCACAACAAGGCGCCGGGAAGCGATCTCTCCTACGCAAATGCTAAACAGCAGTTCGAACGAGAATATCTGATACGGCTATTGAAAATTACCGGTGGCCGGGT